>JBDRFW010000046.1:0-4370 GCA_043818415.1 Chloroflexota bacterium
GCTGGTGGAGAAACTGAAACAGGCCCGGGACGCCGACATGCTGCTGACCACCGGCGGCGTCTCCATGGGCGACTACGACATGGTCAAGGACATCCTGGCCCGGGACGGGGAAATGGTCTTCTGGAAGGTAAGGGTCAAGCCAGGGAAGCCGCTGGCCTTCGGCAAGATTAAGGGGGTCGGCCGGGATGGCAAACCCAGGTCCGTACCCCACCTGGGACTGCCCGGTAATGCCGTCAGCTGCATGGTGAGCTTCGAGCTTTTCGTCCGCCCGGCCATCCTCAAGATGATGGGCAAAACGAACTTCACCCGGCCCACCGTGGAAGCTATCATGAAAGATTCCGTCCGGAACGACGCCGGACGCCGCATCTATGACCGGGCCATCGTAGAGAGGCGCAACGGACGCTACCACGCCCGGCTCACCGGCCCCCAGGGCTCGGGGATGCTGACCTCCATGAGCCAGGCCAACGGCCTGGTGCTCATCCCGGAAGACCGGAAAGAGGTAAAAAAGGGCGAGATGGTCCGGGCCATCATGCTCGACTGGAACGAGGAAGTCAGCCTTTAGCGGAGCTGGTTAATAAGAAAATATGCATTCCATTATTTCTATCGTAGGTAAATCTGGTTCCGGCAAGACCACCCTGCTGGAAAGCCTCATCGCCGAGCTGAAGCGGCGGGGGCAAAAGGTGGCCATCGTCAAGCACTCGCACCACGCCGACGACCTCGATACGGAGACCAAGGACACCTGGCGCTTCACCAGGGCCGGCAGTGAGCTTTCGGCCATCAACTCCCTCGACCACCTGGCGATTTTCCGGCGGATGGACCACTTCTTCGACCCCCGTGAGATATCCAGCTTCGTGGTCTGGGACTACGACGTTATCCTGACGGAGGGCTTCAAGGGAAGTCCCTACCCCAAGATTGAGGTCCACCGCCGCGAGCAGGGCGGCGACCTGCTGACCGACCCCTCCCAGCTGCTGGCGGTGGTCACCGACGAGCCGCTGAAGGTTGAGGTCCCGCAGTTCTCCCGGGAAGATTTGGGCGGGATCGCCGACCTGGTGGAGAAGGTGATTGTCAACCAGCGCCGGGAAAACGATGTCGACCTGATTGTCAACGGTGCTCACGTCGATATCAGTCCGTCGCTCAAGGACCTGCTGTCACGAACGCTGATGGCCATGGTCCCCGCTACGGGCGACGGCGAAGTTAAAAGCCTGCACATTTCCTTGCGGAGGAAAAGTTGATTTTTGACGCATCGGACTTTGTTTTTAAGGTACCCTACGTGGTGGCCCGGGCGCGGCGCGTCCTCATCAAGCCCAGCGCCTCCTACCCCCTGCCCTACCCGGTGACCACCAGCCCGGACATGCTGGCCGCCATCATCGCCAGTATCCGGCGGGTCAGCGATGCCGATATCATACTACTGGAAGGCACCCCCGGCGGTGTTCCCACCCGTCCCATCTACAAGGCACTCGGCTATAACTTCCCGCGGGTGCTCACGCTGGACGTCAAGGACTGCATCTTCGTCGAGGTGGATAACCCCCTGCCCAAGCCCTTCGCCATGCCGACCTTCTGGGTGCCCAACGTCATACTCTCCAGCGACTACCTGATAACGGTGGCGCCGCTCAAGACCTATAACGGCACCGGCAGCTTCTCCATCATGAACCTGCTTTCCCTGCTGCCGAGCATCAAGTACCAGGGCGATACCAGCGGCTGGGAGAACCTCTACAGCCTGGGAATCGATAAGGTGCTGGCCGACCTCTATTTCACGCTCCCCTTCGACCTGGGTATCGTCGAGGCGAGGCAGAAGTTCGCCGTGAAGGAAGACCCGGCCGAAGGCGATATCGAGGAGTACGACAAGGTATTCATCGGCGAGCCTTACGAGGTCGACCGCGAGGTGGCCGAAGAGCTGGGACTGAAGGTCGGCTACCTCGACCTTATAAAGTCGGCCAAGGTCGAGCTGGGAGCCTAGCGGGCGGTTAGCTAATAATCCACCCTGAAACCGGTGAACTGGCCGGAATATTCCCCGTAACTGGTGGTGACCTCGGTTACCCGTGAGGCGGGGGGACCCGACCACAGGTAGCTTACCAGCTTCTCCAGCCTTTCCCGCTCCCCCTCCGCCCTGACCTCCACCGAGCCGTCCGGCCGGTTGCGTGTATAACCCGCCAGCTTCAATTCCCTGGCGCACTGCCGTACAAAGTCCCGGAAGAAAACTCCCTGGACCCGACCACGGACCGTCGCCTGGAGTGAGGCCAGGTCAGCCATTGACGACCCCACCTGATTATGTTAGCCCTTCCCCGGAAGGGTTTCCCTCAGGCTTCCTCCTCCTCCCGCTTCTTCCCCTTCTTGATTACCTCGACGTTAACCGGTGGCTTCAAGACATTGACCGTGGGTAATTTCTTGGGGTCCTTCTTCACCTTTTTTTGCTCCCGGTGCCGGAAATCACGACTACCCATAGTAACACCTCGCTATAACCTTTGAGGTAGGTTAATCGTTAGTTTAGCAAAAAGAAGCCGCTACGTAAAGTCGGCGGTCAGCTTCTCCAGCGCGGCGCGGGCGGCCTCCATCTCCGCCTGTTTCTTGCTCCTGCCGTTACCCCGCCCCAGCACGGAGTTTTCCGCCGCCACCTCCACCGTGAACTGCTTGTCATGGTCGGGGCCGGACTCGTCCACGAGCCGGTATGCGGGCGTCGTCTGCAGTCGCGACTGGACAAGCTCCTGAAGCCTCGACTTGTAGTCGCCGCCGGCGCCGTGTCTGACCGCCTTCTCCCACTCCCCGCCGAGCAATCTGAACACCAGGTCGGTGGCAACCTGCAAGCCCCGGTCGAGGTAAACGGCGGCGATGACCGCCTCCAGGGCCCCGGCCAGGTTCTGCGACTTGTCCCGCCCCCCGCTGGCCTCCTCCCCTTTACCAAGGTAGAGGAAGTCGCCGAGCTTCACCGACCGGGCCACGCGGGCCAGGGTCTCCCGGCGCACCAGCGCCGCCCGTAGTTTGGTCATCTCCCCCTCGGCGAGGTCGGGGAAGTCCCGGAACAGCTTCTCCGCCACGATGAAGTCGAGGACCGCGTCCCCGAGGAACTCCAGCCTCTCGTTGTGGCCGGAGACCACGTCCGGGTTCTCGTTGATGTAAGAGCGGTGCACCAGCGCCCGCTCCAGCCGGGACGGTTCCTTCAGCGTGACGCCCAGTATCGCCGATAAGTTGGCCAGGTCAGGCACGGGGAAGCCCCCCTTTCCGTAATAACAATAGACGCTGGCACCGGCACTGTCAAATCGCGGCCTGAGTCTTTAACCGCCCGTAGAGACGCCAAAAACACGGGGTTATGATAAAATTGGTGCAAGCTGATAAAAAGGGGGATATGGCAATGGCATCATTACGTTCTTTGTTCAACGAGCGCGTCTTAAAACAGTATTCCATCGGGCCGTGGCTGGGCGCCCTCAAGGACCTCCTGAGCCGGACCATGTTTTACATGACGCCGGTAAACCTCTTCATGCTGGCGGCCACCACCTACCACATCACCGCCCACGACTACATCGCGCAGTTCGCCCCCTGGATAAATTTCTGGATGTTCTTCGGGGCGCTGGTCTTCGTCGGCGCCTGCGCCATGGTCGTCGAGTACAAGGTCATCTTTCCATCGTCGGTGACCTTCTCCAACACCATGGGCTATAAACACGGCAACCTCCTCCGCCGCGACCTCGATGTCATCATGGAGGAAATCAGGCGACTGGAAGACAAGCTAGACGCCCTCAACGCCGGGCATCCGTAAAACCCGGGGGGAAGATGACGGCAGGGAGGCGTGGCTTTGACACATCCCCCGTTACCCACTATAATTTACCAGTGGTGGGGAGTCGTCTAGTGGTAGGACAGCGGACTCTGAATCCGTCAGCGAAGGTTCGAATCCTTCCTCCCCAGCCAGATAATCGTGGCGCATTCGTCTAGCGGTTAGGACACCGCCCTCTCAAGGCGGAGATCACGGGTTCGAATCCCGTATGCGCTACCAATGTAATAATAACCCCCTGTTTTGAAGCTATTTCAGCCGGACAGGGGGTTTCTTTTTAACGTTTTGCTAACGCTTTGCTAACCACTTGTTTTAATGGATTCACTTTCCGTCTTATGGTTCAATATCTCGTCAAAGCGTTTAGCAGCTGCTTCCTGAATACCAGGGGCAACGTGGCTATAAGTATCTATCGTCATTTGAATACTGGAATGGCCTAACCTCTCCTGAACAACCTTAGGGTGTATCCCCTGCTTGAGCATCAGGGAGGCGTGGGTGTGTCTTGCATCATGGAGACGTATCACTTTAAGGCCGCATTTTGCGGCAAGCGTAGTCCATGCCCTGGTGATGGTATTAGGGCGAAGTGGCTTTCCCTCTAAATTACTGAAAACCA
>JBDRFW010000047.1:0-4956 GCA_043818415.1 Chloroflexota bacterium
GCCTTGGTCAGCAGGGCCTGGGCCACGGTGATGTCGTGCTGCTCGAAGAGTCGCTCATAGGTGTTCATCAGCCGTCCCTGTCCCACCGAGGCCATCACCTGCTTGTAGGGGATGCCCCGGATTTTCCGGGTCAGGCCCAGCTTGTGCCGGCCGGAGGCTATCGCCCCGGAGGACACGATAATCGGCTCGATGCCCTGCCGGTGCAGCTGCGCCACCTGGCCCACCAGCCTGGCCATGATGTCCAGGTTCAGCTCGTTGCTGCCGCCGGTGAGCAGGCGCGTGCCCATCTTGACCACGATGCGCCGGTAGGGCAGCCCCGCCCCGGGTTTTCTACTGTTGCCGCTCATAAGCATATTATCCGTAGTTTGTCACATTATAGCAAGAGGACGCAAGTTGAACAAGGCGCGGCGTCTGTTGTATTCTGGTTAGACTGAATATATGAGAGATTCGAGCCGTTCCGGGGCCGGGAAGGTCCTGCCGCTGGTATCGGTGGTCACCTTCATCGGCTTCTTCGATAACAACCTGCTGATACCGATTATCACCCTCTACGCCGCCGGGCTGGGGGCTGGTGTCGGCATCATCGGTCTTATCGTCGGGCTGTATTCCCTGACGAACACCGTGTTCAATATCGTCTTCGGACGCCTCATCGACCGCATCGGCTACAAGTACCCGCTGGTGGCCAGCCTGTTCGGGGACGCCTTGAGCATGTTCCTCTACACGCTTTGCCGCCTGCCGGTGCACCTGGCGCTGGTGCGGATGCTGCACGGCACCACCGGCGCTTCCATCGGTCCCGCCACGATGTCGGCCATCGCCGCCCACGCCGGCGAGGAGCAGAAAGGCCGGGCGATGGGACTCTACGGTATGTCCATCGGGCTGGCCACGCTGGTGGGTTTCGGCCTGAGCGGCTTCATCGTTTCCCGGCTCGGCTACCGGGCGGTCTTCCTGCTGGGGGCTGCTTTTTCGGCAGTCGGGGTGGTGCTGGGACTGTTCCTGCCCCGCCGGCCGCGTCCGCCCCGCCCGGCCAAGGCCGCCGCCGGCGACGGTTGGGAGAAGGCCCGCGACCTGTTAAAGAGGAGGGGACTACTTATCTCTTACGGCGCCATCTTCGCCCAGCACTTTGCCTTCGGTGGGATGGTTACCCTGCTGCCGCTTTACATGGAAGGGCTGGGCCTGGGGGCCTTTCACGTCGGGATGGCCATGGCCGCCTTCTCCGTGGTCTTTATCATCCTCCAGTTCCCCAGCGGCATCATCTCCGACCGGGTAGGGAGGCTCTCCCCGATTGCCTTCAGCCTGGGCCTGGGCGTTATCGCCGTGGTAATCATGCCCCTGGTCAGGGAGTTCTGGCTGATTATTATGGCTATGGCGCTCTACGGGCTGGCCTACGGAATACTGTTTCCCTCCACCTCGGCCCTGGTGGCCGACCATACCACGCCGGAGGAGCGCGGCGTGGCCTCCGGTATCTTTCACGCCATGCTCACGGCGGGAATCGCCATCGGCGCGCCGGTGATGGGCTGGGTGGGCAGCGCGGCAGGGGTGCCGCCGGCCCTGGCCTTGAGCGCCACGGTCATGGTCGCGGCCCTGGTTGCCGCCCTGATTATCCTGAAGAGAGTCTAGGCCTGGTGGCCGGACTGTGCTAAACTGTTCCGGTTACAGGGCTGGTCCCTCCCACCGGGGAAGGACGAGCCCTACAGGTGTTTGGAGAATTATATTGACTGACCTGAGTAAATTATTAGAAATAATTGGAAATACGCCAGAGTACCGCCGTCTGCTGGAGGGGCTGCGGTCGGGGGGTGGTGCCGCGGTATCGGCGCTGGAGGCCGCCAAGCCCTACCTGCTGGCCGCCCTCTATACCGGCCTGAGGCGGCCGGTGCTGGTAGTCACGGCGCAGCCGGAGAATGCCAGGAAGCTCCACGAGCAGCTTATAAGCTGGTGCCCCTCCGGGGATGTCCGGCTCTTCCCGGAGCCGGATGCCCTCCCTTACGAGCGCCTGGCCACGGACGCAGCCACCGAGATGGAGCGGCTGCGGGTGCTCTCGGCGCTGGTGGGGTGGGATAGCGGCGGCGGCGCGGACGCGCCCCTGGTTATCGCCTCGGCAGCGGCGGTGATGTCCCGGACACCGCGGCGTGAAGATTTCATTTCCGCCGGACGTGCCGTGGCACCGGGGACGGAAACCGATCCCTTTCAACTGCTGGAGCGCTGGGAAGCCATTGGCTATCAGGCGGAGAGTACCGTGGAGCTGCCGGGCACGATGAGCCACCGCGGCGGCATCGTTGACGTGTTCCCGCCCACCAGCGAGCTTCCCGCACGGCTGGAGTTTTTCGGCAACACCATCGATAGCCTCCGCTACTTCGACCCCGCCACGCAGCGCTCGGTGGAGAAAATCGACTCCATATTCGTCGGGCCGGCCACCGAGCTGCTGGCGCCGCGCCTCATGGACCGGCACGGGCTGGAGAGCATTTTCAATGGCCTCGACCTGAGGAGCTGCGCCGCCGAGGTCCGGCAGCAGTTCCAGCGGGACTTCGAGGCGCTGCTGGGCGGGCGGCGGCCGCGCGAGGTGCCGTTCTACGCCGCCCTGTTCAATCGCGGCCGCCTGGCGGACTATCTGACCGACGATACCCTGCTGGTGCTCGACGAGGAATCGTCTATCGAGCGGACGATGGCCGACCTCGATGCCGAAGCCGGGCAGTTGCGCTCGGAGAAGATGGAGCGCGGCGAGCTGCCGGCCAATTTCCCCCGGCCGTATTTTACCGGCGAGGAGGTGGCGGCGGGGTTCGGAGCCCGGCCGTCGCTGAGGCTCGAGGCGTGGGGCGTCGAGGAGAGGCTGGACTTCATCTCGGCGCCCGGCTATGCCGGCCAGCTGCCGGCCTTCCTGAAAAAGATGCTGGAGCTGCGGGAGCAGGGGAAGCGCCTCGTCATCGTCAGCCACCAGGCGAGTCGACTCTCTGAGCTACTGGAAGGGGAGGACGTCATCGCCGCGCCCGTTGAGACCGTGACGCAGTTGCCGGAACGGGGCGCGCTGGTGCTGGTGCATGGCTCGCTGCCGGAGGGGTGGGTGATGGGCGGCGATACCTATCTTTTCACCGACGCCGAGATTTTCGGCTTCGTCAAGCAGCGCCGGCTGGTCAAGCGGCGGCCGGCGGCCCGCCATAAGCTCATGGTTGACATAATACCGGACGACTTCGTCGTCCACGTCGAGCACGGCATCGGCCTTTTCAAAGGCGTCACGACGCTCTCCGCCAGCGGCAGCGAGAAGGAGTACCTGGTATTGCAATACGCCGCCGGCGATACCCTCTACGTCCCCACCGACCAGATAGACAGGGTCAGCCGCTACGTCGGCGCGGGCGACCGGACGCCGGTGTTGAGCCGACTCGGCACGCAGGAGTGGGTGAGGACCAAGCAAAGGGCCAAAGAAGCCGCCGAGGTGCTGGCCCGGGAGTTGCTGGCCCTTTACGCTTCGCGGGAGGTCGTGGCCGGCTTCGCTTTCTCCCGGGACACGGTCTGGCAGCAGGAGCTCGAGGCCGCCTTCCCCTACGTGGAAACGCCCGACCAGCTCGAGGCGCAGCATGAGGTCAAGGAAGATATGCAGCAGCCCCGCCCCATGGATAGGCTCGTCTGCGGGGACGTTGGCTACGGCAAGACCGAGGTGGCCATCCGCGCCGCTTTCAAGGCCGTCATGGGCGGGAAGCAGGTGGCCGTGCTCGTGCCGACCACCGTCCTGGCACAGCAGCATTACGCCACCTTCGCCGAGCGCCTGGAGGCCTTCCCCGTCAGGGTCGAGGTGTTGAGCCGCTTCCGCTCGGCGGCGGAGCAGCGCGATATCATCGACGGGCTGGCCGGGGGCACGGTGGACATCTGCATCGGCACCCACCGCCTCCTCCAGAAGGACGTCAGGTTCAAGGACCTGGGGCTGCTCATCGTCGACGAGGAGCAGCGCTTCGGCGTCAACCACAAGGAGCACCTCAAGAAGATGCGGCAGGAGGTGGACGTGCTGACCCTGAGCGCCACCCCCATCCCCCGCACCCTGCACATGTCCCTGGTGGGGGTGCGGGACATGAGCACCATGGAGACGCCGCCGGAGGAGCGCCTGCCCGTCAAGACCTACGTGGCGGAGTACAACGACCACCTGGTACGGGAGGCCATCCTGCGGGAGCTGGAGCGCAACGGCCAGGTCTTCTTCGTGCACAACCGGGTGCAGAGCATCGCCATGGTGGCCGCCAGCCTCCGGGAGCTGGTGCCGGAGGCCAACGTCGCCATCGCTCACGGGCAGATGCCGGAGGAAGAGCTGGAGAAGGTGATGACCGACTTTACGGGGGGAAGGGTGGATATTTTAGTCTGCACCACGATTATAGAGTCGGGGCTGGACATGCCCAACGCCAACACCCTGATTGTCAACCGGGCGGACAAGTTCGGGCTGACGCAGCTCTACCAGCTGCGCGGCCGGGTGGGACGGGGCGCCAACCTCGCCTACGCCTACCTGCTGTACGACGGCGGCCGGCACCTGACGCCGGTGGCCCATAAACGCTTGAGGACTATCTACGAGGCCACCGAGCTGGGGGCGGGTTTCAGCATCGCCATGAAGGACCTGGAAATCCGGGGCGCCGGCACTCTGCTCGGGCCGAGACAGAGCGGACACATCACCGCCATCGGGTTTAATTTGTACTGTAGATTACTGGCGGAGGCGGTCGAGGAGCAAAAGGCCCAACGGGCCGGCAGGCCCAAGCCGCCGCCCCGCATCCCCGCGCCCAGCGTCGATTTGCCCCTGGACGCCTTTATCCCCGGGGACTACGTGCCGGACGTGGAGACGCGGCTGGAGCTCTACCGCGAGCGAGGCAGCCCGGAGGCCGCCGGGAGGCTGGACGACATCGCCCGGGAGTACGCCGACCGCTTCGGGAGGCCGCCGGCGGAGGTGGAAAACCTGTTCTACACGGTGAGGGTCAAGGGACTGGCCGCCAGGGC
>JBDRFW010000048.1:0-28193 GCA_043818415.1 Chloroflexota bacterium
GGCCTGGGCACCCTCGACGAGCTGACCGAGGTGCTGACGCTGATTCAGACGGAGAAGATAAAACCCTTCCCGGTGATACTCTACTCCTCCGACTACTGGAACGGACTGCTCGACTGGCTGAGGGATACGGTGCTGGCCAAAGGGGCCATCTCCCCGGAGGACTTCGAGCTGCTGCGCGTCTTCGATTCCCCCGACGAGGTGGTGGACGCGGTGCAGAAGTGGTCCCAGAAACAGGAAGTCACCGGCAGGAAAGCGCTGACGCGGTGAGGTAGCGCCGCCTTCAGGAGGTGCTTTTCTTCCATCTCTCCGCCTTCTGGACGAGGTCGGCGGCGGCGCTACGGGCGGAGGCGGTGGTGCCGGGACCGCCAATCATCACCGCCAGCTCGGCAAGACGTGAATACCCCTCGAGGACAGCGATGGTGCTGACGGTGCGGACGCCCACCGTCCGCTTGCTCACACTGTAATGGGCATCGGCGAAGGCGGCAATCTGCGGCAGGTGCGTCACGCAGATGACCTGGTGGTGGCGGGACAGGTTCCAGAGCTTGCGCCCGATGATTTCCCCGCTGCGTCCCCCCACCCCGATGTCAATCTCGTCGAAGATGAGCACCGGAATCGTATCCGCCCCGGCCAGGGCGCCCTTCAGCGCCAGCATGAACCGTGATATTTCCCCGGTGGAGGCGATTCTGTCCAGGGGCTTGGCCGGCTCGCCGGGGTTGGTGGAGGCCATGAAGACCACCCCGTCAACCCCGCGGGCATCGAAGCGGTACGTCCCACCGCCGGGCAGGGGTATCCCTTCCGGGGACGGCTCGCGGGTAATGGATACCGCAAACTCCACCTGCGCCATATCGAGGTCGGCCAGCTCCCTTTTCACCACGGCGGCCAGCTTTTCCGCCGCCTGCTGGCGCCTTTCGGAAAGCTGCACGGCCAGCGTACCCATCCGGCCCCTTAATTCCTCCCTCTCCGCCTCCAACTGCCGGCGCCGCTCCCCGGAGGAAGTCAGGCCTGCCAGTTCCGCCTCCGCCCCGGCCAGGTACTTTAAAACCCCGTCGATGGAGCCGCCGTACTTCCGCTTGAGAGACCGGATGAGCTCCAGCCGGGCCTGCACCTCCTCGATTTGCCGGGGGTCGAGGCTGAGGTTATCGCCGTAGTCGCGGACCTCGCGCGCCAACTCCTCCAGCCCGTGCAGCACTTCCTCAAGGTAGCCGAGCTTGTCCCGCAGGGAGGGGTCGGTCTCCACCACCTGCCGCAGGGCGAGGAGGGCCTCGCCGACCCTGTCCACCGCGGATGAGGAGGCGGAGATACTCTCGTCGCCGTAGATGATGCTGTAAATCTCGCAGGAGGCCGCCTTCAGCTTCTCCGCGGACACCAGCCGGGCCAGCTCCGTTTCCAGCTCCTCGTCCTCGCCCATCCGCAGGGCGGCGCGCTGGATTTCCTCGATCTGGAAGCTGAGCAGCTCTTTCTGCCGGGCCAGGTCCTGCTCGGAGCGGGAGAGTGCCTGGATTTCCCGCTCCGCCTGGTGCAGCTCCGCCGCCCGCGCCCCGAACTCCCGGCGCAGGTCGCGGGTTCGGGCGTAGGCGTCGAGAAAATCGAGGTGCTGCTCCTCGTGCAGCAGGGAAAGGTGCTCGCTCTGGCCGTGGATATCCACCAGCGCCGCCCCGATGTCCCGCAGCAGCGCCCGCGAGACCGCCTGGCGGTTGACCCGCGGCGTGGCCCGGCCCTGGCGGCGGAAGTCGCCGGAGATTACCAGGGAATCTTCATCGGCTTCGAGGCCCTTCCCGACGAGGAGTCCCCGCAGCGCCCCCCGGGGAACCTTGAAGACACCCTCGATGCGGGCCTCGGCCGCGCCGTGGCGGATATCCTCCTCCTGGACGCGGCCGGAGAGCAGGGCCTCCACGGCGTCCACTACCAGCGACTTCCCGGCTCCGGTCTCCCCGGTGATGACGTTCAGCCCCGCCGCCGGCCGCCAGGTAATCTCCTCGATAATGCCGAAGCTCTTGACCGTCAGCTCGTAGAGCATGACCTACGCCGCTCCCCCGGATTTCGTTTTCATCTTCCCTTCCTCGGCCACGTCGAAAGACACGGGCAGGTCCCGGAAGGAAAGCTGCAACGATTTCTTGAGGTCGTTGGCGTTGCGAGGCGCGTAGGCCTGCCAGTGGTTGTTGAAAAAGGCGAAGAGCATCTTCACTTTCTCCCCGGCGGCCCTGACGCGGTCCGCCAGTTCGTCGATTTCCTCCGGCGAGTAGAGATAGCGGTAGCGCGTCTCGCTATCGCCGGTCCACCAGTCCCTGGCGTTGCGACCGTGAAAGCGGAAGTAGGCCAGGTCCGCCGTCAGCGGCACTTCCTCCGCCACCGAGGTGGCGAACTTCGGCTCGTCAATCTGCACCCAGGCCGCGTGGTGTTCCCGGAGCATTTGGGCGGTGCCGGCGTCATCGCTCCAGCTGCGGTGCCGCAGCTCCACGGCCAGCGGGTACTCCCCGAAGGCATTCGCCACCGCGCCGAGCACCTGCCGGCCGCGCGCGTCGTTCTTAAAGCTGGGGGGGAACTGCGCCAGCAGCGCCCCGAGCTTGCCGGACTTCGCCAGGGGCTCCAGGCTGCTTTTAAAGCGGTCCACGTCCGCCAGGGAGATGACCGCCGCCTCCCCCGTGGCCTCCCGGTACATGGCGGGGTGGGTGAACTTCTGCCAGAGCTTGACGCTGAAGAGGAACCCCGGCGGCACGCGGCGCGCCCAGTTATCAACGAAACCGGGGGCCGGCGGACGGTAGAAAGAGCTGTTAATCTCCACGGTGTTGAAGAACTGGCCGTAGTACTCCAGCTCGCTGATTTTACCGGGGGGATAGAAATAGCCCCTCCAGGTGCCTTCTCCCCGGGGGTATGACCAGCCGGACGTGCCGATGTAGATATCAGCGACCATTCCCGTTCTGCCCTCGCTGCGCTTTGCCTAAATTATACCGCAAAAAGAAAAACCGTGTCTTTACCCGGGGGGCTAAAAACGGCGCGCTCTCCTCGCCAGAAAGCCCGGCAACACCGGCCGTTTTCCGTATCCTGAAGGCGGTCAGGGAGGACCGGATATTCACTTCCAACGTTCCGGGTTAACCGGGCTTCTTATCGCTATTCCGTGGGCACGAGGGGGCTATAGACACCGGCCTTGAGGATAACGTAGCGGAGCGTCACGCCCCCGATAATCGCCAGGGCGGCCCCGGCGATGAAGGCCCCCGACGAGGCCTGCTGGGTGAGGGAGAAGGGGGCCAGCAGGGCAATCGGGGCGAGAATGCCGACGGCGACGACGCCCACCCAGAAGACGACGGCGATGTCACCCTTCAGTATCCTCATCACCGAGTCGCGGGCCGCCTCGTTCTCGTAGGTGGAGACCCAGAGATAAATAGCGATGAAAACGGCGTACACCACCAGCGCGGCCAGCGTGGCGTTGGCCACGGCGATGCCCTGGGCGGTGCTGCCCAGGCTGGCCACCAGCAGGATGGACAGTCCGCCGGCCAATCCGGCGATGACGAAGAGGATGGGCACGATGGCCGAGTTCCACAGCTTGATGCCGACCACGAAGCTGATAACGAAGCCGCTGTAGACGGCCACGCAGAAGGCCAGGATGCCGGCCAGCACCTTGAAGACGGCCTCCGCGCCGCTCCCCGGCGCCCAGTAGCTAAGGGCGAGCTGGATGGCGGCGCAGCCGAGGAACAGCCAGATGAAGATAAAGCCGCGGGATATCCAGGAGGTCCTCGGCTTGAGCAGCATGCGCCAGAACCTCAGGGGCTTGCTCAGGTGGGCCATATCGGAGGCGCCAGTGGCCATGGCCAGCAGCCAGGCCACGAACATGCCGATAAGGCTGTTGAAGAACAGCGAGGCCAGGTAGAGCCCCCCGCTGATGCCCCCGAAGAAGAGGGCAAAGGCAATCAATATCCCGTGCCCCTCAATCCACTCGCGTTGGGGCGTGTATTTTACCATGAATTCGTACGGTCTTAATTGAATCATCGCCCTGGTCCTCCTCTATTCGATGTAGTAGATTGACGGCTCCGTGCCGTACTCCGGGTGGAACGGCTTGCCCTTCTTTTCCTTGATGAGCCGGTTGATATCGCTGTAGGGGTCTTCGAGGTTGCCGAAGTGCATGGCCATGGTGGGGCAGGCGATAACGCAGGCGGGGGTGGCATCACGGTCAACGCCCGGTTTCAGCCCCTTGGCCAGGCCGTCGTCGATTCTTTCCTTGCAGAAGATGCACTTCTGCACCACGCCCACCTGGTGCGGGTAGAGTACCTTGCCCATTTTCTCGTGCTCGGTCAGGCCCTGGCCGGGGAAGTACTCCGCATCCCCGTCCTCGTAGAAGGAGCGCGCCTGGTAGGGGCAGGCCAGCATGCAGTAGCGGCAGCCGACGCACTCGTTATCGTCGATGATGACGATGTTGTCCTGCTCGCGCTTGCGGGTGGCCCCGGTAGGACAGGCGTCCACGCACTTGGGCTCATCGCACTGGTTGCAGCGGATAGAGTAGATGAGCTTGTTGACGGTGGGGTACTTGCCCGTCTCGGAAATCAGGACGCGGTTCCAGAGAATCTCGGGCGGCAGGAAGTGCTCCGCCTTACAGGCCATGGTGCAGGCATTACAGCCGATGCACCGTTTCTGCTCGATAACCATTCCCCATCTCATTTCGCCTTACCTCCTACGCCTTCAAACTCGATACGCTTATCGGTCTTGTAGACCTTGACCGTGGCGGCCGTCTCCTGACTCCAGCTTACCGGGCAGGCATGCTTGAAGTCGGACTCCAGCAGGATGTTAAAGTTGGTCCCCTTGCCGAAGGCCACGGGCGTACCCCTGGCCCAGGCCCCGGAGCAGGCCGCGATGGCGACCGTCTGGTGGTGCTGTCCCTGCATCGTCTTGAGGGTACCGGTCACCTTGCGCCCGTAGGGCGACTCCAGGCAGATGAGGTCGCCGTCCTTGAGGCCCTTCTTCTTGGCCATGTCCACGTTCATAGTGATGTTGTAGGTGTACGGGCTGCGCTGGCTGACCTCGTCCAGCCAGGGCAGGTTCATAGTGTAGGTGCCGGTGTGCAGGATATCGCGGTAGGAGAAACAGTAGAGGTCGAACTCGCCGCTGATTTCCTTGGAGACCTGCGGTGTGAAGTAGCTCAGCAGGGGGGTGAACTGCTCCCAGTCCAGCTCCACGCCGGCTTTCTCGGCGGCCTTCATGACCCCCGGCTTAATCTCGGCGATGTGCTCCTGGTAGATGGGGACGCGGACATCGACGTACCAGCGCCAGTAGGCCTCCTGGACCTTCTTGGGCCAGTCGATGGTGCCGTGCTTCTTGATGAAGGCCAGGTCGTTCTTCTCGCCGAAGTAGAACTTGAAGGCGCGGTCCATCATCTCGTAGAAGGAAATCTTCTCATCCGGCTTGATGATCTGGGTCACCTTGTTGGGGTCTATCTGCTTGACGCCGCGGACGCTGGCCAGGTCGCCGCTGATGAGCGCTTCGCCGCCGAAGCTGGAGAAGTAGACGTTGTAGTACTGGTTCATCTCCTCCCGCATGCCGATTCGGTCGGCGATGTCCCAGAGCACCTCGATCATTTCGCGGCGCTCGTAGGGGGGCTTGACCACGGGCTGCCGCACCGGGAAGCTCCAGCCCTCCATCCCGATGGGCCAGTTGAAGAAGGGGCCGTGCGAGGAGAAGAGCCCCCAGCTCTCCAGCGGGTGGCAGTCCGGCAGGACGATATCGGCGAAGCCCTCGGTGAACTCGTTGTGAACGAGGTTGAAGGACGCGATGAAGGGTATCCGCGCGAGGAACTTTTCCATGATGTCCCGGTTCTGGACGGTGCGCGCCATGTTGGAGCCAAAGACCATGAACATCTCAATCTCGTAGGGGCGTCCCAGCTTGTCCCAGTACCTGTCAAAGTCCGATGTCATCGGCTGGGGGGAGAACGAGGCGGTGGGGCACATCTCCTTGAAGAGCTGGTCCGAGGGGACCTTGGGCTCCTCGAGCGGCCAGGGCTTGTGCTCCATGAAGGTGCCGGCCGTAAGCATGCCGTCCTTGCAGGGGTAGGGAATGACCTTGAAGCGGCCCGTATCCGGGTGCCCGAGGACCATCGGCGGCCAGCCCAGGGTGCCGCCGGGGACGTCCATGGCGCCGACGATGGTGTTGAGCAGGCAGAGAGCGCAGTAGCTGTGGGCCGAGTTGGTATGCCCCTGCCCGCCGCGGAACATCACCGAGGACACCGGGCGGTAGGGAAGCTTCTCCCCGCGGATTTCAATGGTGGCGCCGATCATGGCGGCATCGCCGAACTCGTTGGCGATGCGCCGGATGGTCTCCGCCGGCACGGTGCTTTCCTTGGAGGCGGATTCCGGCGTGTACTGCTTGACGTGCTCCCGGACAATCTGGAAGGACGGCTGGCACTTGACGCCGTTGACCTCGTAGTTGCCTTCGAGCGCGAAGTCGCCGATGGACTTATCGTCGAAGGTCTTGGCTTTACCTTCCCTGGCGTCCCAGACCATCGGCTTGTCCGTGGCCTTGTCACGGACGTAGCGGCCGTCCGGCCCTATCAGGTACGGCCCGTTGGTCTTCAGCTTGAGGAACTCGGCGTCATAGATGTTCCGCTCGTTGAGCAGGACGTTGACCATGGCCAGGGCGATGATGCCGTCGGTGCCCGGCAGCAGCGGTACCCACTCGGTGGCCTTGCCGCCGCCGAAGTTGCAGATGGGGTCGAAGACGATGTTCTTCATGCCCCGCGCCCGGGCGTCCGCCGAGAGCCTCATGTTGAAGCCGAGCGAGTGCCCCGAGCCGGTCCCCTTGTTGGAGCCGAACTGGATGGCGTAGTTGCAGTACTTGTAGTCCGGGACGATGGACCACGAGGCGTGGTAGAGCCCCGCGCCCATGTGCGAGCCGCTGCCGCAGTGCAGGCCGGCGCCGCCGACGTGCCAGTTCTTGGTGCCGAAAACGGCCCCGAAGACGCCGAAGCCCAGGGGCAGGTTGGGCCCCATGCCCGGCGACGGCGTGCCGCCGTGCATGAGCTTGTTGGGGTTGTCCTCCCGGATTTTCTTGAGCTTTTTGGCAATCTCGTCAAGCGCCTCGTCCCAGGAAATCCTCTCCCACTTGGGGTCCTCGAAGAGCCCCTTTTTGGGATTGGTCCTCCTCACCGGGTAGTTGATGCGGTTGGGGTCGTACAGGGCCTGTATCATGGCCTGGGACTTGCCGCATACCCCTCCCCGGGCGCCGAAGTCGTTGTCCGGCTCGCCTTCAATCTTGACCACGACCCCGTTGACGCGGTGGGCGCGGATGGTGCAGGTGGCGTAACAGCCGCCGCAGGTCGTCCGTACCCATTCGTCATCCAATATCTCTGGTTTTCCCTTTACTGACATGCTCATATCGTCAGTCCACCTCCTTGCTGGTTTTTTATTCTATTTTATTTGGTACTGTCTAATACTATGAAAATCCACCCCGAAAAGCAAAAACCTCGTGGATTTACTTATTGGCGTCGCAGAGGGTCTTGAGCAGGGCAAAACGCTCGTCGAGTATCCGCTGCATCTCCGCGAGGTCATCCTCCTTGAGGTGGGAGAACTTGCGCATCAGCTTGGTAAACTCCGCGATGGGCCGGGGGTTGGCCACCTCCAGCGTCATGCGGGGCCGGCCGTTCTCCGCCTCCCACAGGGGGAAGTAGTTGGTCCTGACGGCGGTGCGGCAAACCTCGATGACGTTATTAGATTCGATGCGCCAGCCCACCGGGCAGGGGGAAAATACGTGGATATAGACGAAGCCCTCCTTGGCCATCTCCTTGGCCTTGAGCAGTTTCTTGGCGAAGTCCTCCGGGTGGCTCAGGGTGGCGGTGGCCAGGTACCGCGGCCGGTGCATGAGCATCACCATGGGCATATTTTTGGACTGGGTGGGCTTGCCCCGCCCCACCTTGCCCACCGGGGTGGTACTGGTATGGGCCCCGCGCGGCGTGGCGCTGCTGCGCTGGTTGCCGGTGTTCATGTAGCCCTCGTTATCGTAGGTGATGTAGATGATGTGCTCGGCCCTCTCGGCGGCCCCGCTGAGGGGCTGGAAGCCGATGTCCGTGGCGCAGCCGTCGCCGGTAAAACAGACCACGGTGGCGTCCTGGCCGGTCCTCCGGAAGTAGCGGGACAGGCCGGTGGCGCTGGAGGCCACGCCGGTCATGACACAGGCCAGGTAAGACAGGTAGTGCCAGGCCCCCACGTTCTGTCCGTGCAGCACCGGCGCCGCGCAGGACGGCGTGCCGACGAATACCATGTTCTTCCCGAGCACCTTGGGGATCGTCCGGGCGGTGAGCTCCAGGGGACAGCCGGAGCACCAGGCGACCCCGCCGGAGAACTGGTCTTCCTCGCAGTAATAATCGAAAACCCTGTTTCTTTTCTTGGTTGCTTCTACCATTTTCTTACTCCTCCATCGGTATCCAGGTTACCTCCTGGTAGGGCTTGCCCTGGGCAGCGCCATTAACTTCATCGACCACCCGGGTGATATGGGGTACGGTGATATCCAGATTGGCCAGGCCGTCGATATAGCTCAGTATGGGCACCTGGCCGATATCCGGGGTAAGTGCCTTGACCTCCATGCACATGGGTCCGCACTTCCAGCCGAAACAGAGGCTGCGGTCGACGACGCCTATCGCCTTCCTGCCCCTGAGGACTTCCGCGAGTCGTTCCTCGGGGAAGGGCCGGAAGAGGCGAATCTTGACCATGCCGACTTTGACGCCTTCATTCCGCTTGGTGTCAACCACCGTCCGCGTCGTGCCGGAGGCGCTCCCGGAAGTGACGATGATGATATCGGCATCGTCGGCGCGGTACTCCTCAATCTGGCCGCCGTAGCTCCGCCCGAAGTACTCCCCGAACAACCGGTCGATATCGTCGACCTTCTCTTTGGCGCGCTCCAGGGCCGCCCAGTGCTTGTAGCGGGCCTCGATGTAACCCATCTCCATGCCGTGGGTGCCGCAGCCGGTGGAGCCGCCAGGGATGATGCGGGGGCGCGGCGGCTGGCTCTTCAGCGGCGCCAGGAAGGCGTCCACGTCTTCAGCCAGCGGCATTTCCACGGACTCGGCCAGGTAGGAGAGGTAATAGCCATCGTAGTTGACCATGACCGGCAGCTGGATATCGTGGTCTTCGGCCAGCCGGAAGGCCATGATAATCTGGTCGATGATTTCCTGGTTATTCTCCATGATTATCTGGATCCAGCCGGAATCGCGGGTGGAAATGAGGTCCTGCTGGCCGCCGGATACAGCCTGGATGCCGGGCGGTTCCCGGTTGACGTTGACCATCACCACCGGGGCCCGGTAACCGGCCGTCTGCAGCAGCGTATCGTACATGAAGACGAGGCCGTAGGACGAGGTGGCGGTAAAGACGCGCGCGCCAGCCATGCTGGCGGCGCAGACGACGTTCATCGCCGAGTTTTCACCCTCGACCTCGACTATCTCGGCGTCGAGCTCCCCGTTGGCGACGTAGGCGGAAATCTGCTCCGCCACCTCGCTCTGGGGGGTGATGGGATAGGCCGAGACCACCTCCGGACGGCACAGCATGGCCGCATTGGCCGCGGCGTAGTTGCCCGTCATCACCCTGACCTTGCCCTTTTTAGCCTTCATCGGTGAATTCTCCTTCCGGAACCATGCCAAAAGCGCCCCGCGGGCACTCTTTAGCGCAGATTCCACAGCCTTTGCAGAAATCGAGATTTGGTTCATAGTAGTCGCCCCGGTCGAGCAGGCACTGAGGGGGACAGTAGAGGGCGCAGAGGCCGCAATAGTTACACTTTTCCCGGTCCAGGACCGGCCGCTCGGTACGCCAGCTCCCGGTATCCAGCTTCAGCAGCAGCTCTCTGGCATCGGACCAGGTGCCTTCCGTCTTGAAAATGTTCTTGTGCTTGATTACCATTTGATTACCTCCACTTCTCGGTATCCCCGCTCGGCGCTCTTGAGGTTTCGCTGCAGGATATCGCCGCTGAGATATTCCCCCAGGCAGGCCAGCAGTGACTCTCTTTTCAGCCAGCCGGAAGCCGCGGCAAAAGCGCCGAGCAGGCAGGTATTGGGGATGTCCCGCCCGATTTCCTCCACGGCTATCCGGGTGGCGTTAATCACGCCGCCTATCTTGAGGTTCTCGTGGGGACGCTTTTTAAGCTTCTTCGGGGTGTTGATAATTAAAATTCCATTTGGCTGCAGGCCGTTGAAAAGGGTCGGCAGCGTCATCAGGCCGGGGTCGATGACCACCAGGCAGTCCGGCGTGTAAATCTGGGTCTTTTCCCGGATGGGCTTGTCATCGACCCGGGTGAAGGCCACCACCGGCGCCCCCCGCCTCTCGAAGCCGTACATGGGAAAGCTGGCCACGTACTTGCCCTCGGCCACGAAGGCACTGGCCAGCATCCGGGCCGCCAGAACGGCCCCCTGCCCTCCTCGTCCGTGAATCCTTATCTCTTTCACCGCTATCAAGTCCCTTCTTTCTTATTCGGCGCCTCCCGCGCCGTTCAAACCCTTACTTTCCGGACGTCTTGGCGATTCTCGGCAGCAGGTTCTCCCTGATGGTCCTCATGATATCCACCAGGGACTCCACCTGCTCTTTATCGATGCAGGAGAGCGCTTCCCGGCTCAGCTCCTGGGCGATGGGATTCAGCCGGTTGGCCTCTCTCCAGCCCTTATCGGTAATGACCACCTTCACCGAGCGACGGTCGTCGGGGGAAGGCTTGCGGCGGACGACCCCCTGGCGCTCCAGGGTATTGATGACGGCCGTGATGGAATTCTTCTCGCGGAAAACGCTCTCCCCGATTTCCGAGGGCGTCATCTCGCCGCCGTTCTTGAAGAGGGTGCTCATGATGTGGAACCTGATGAGGCTGGCCTCGTGGCGTCCCAGTTTTACTTCCAGGTACCTGGCCAGCACCTCGAAGGACATCAGGACGGATAGCAGGGTGCCCAGCGGGGTCTTATCGGTCCTCTTGCTTACTTCTTTGCTGATGGTCATACGTCCTGCCAGAAAGGAGGGATGAAATTATGTTCTATGTAGAAGTATTCTATAACGATTTTCTACCCCTGTCAACATCTTCTCACAGTCGATTTAAGCCTTTCAGCCCCTATGTACATTATACAACAGGGTAATATATTGTTCCATATAGAACGAATACGCGTTGGCGTCCAGTCCCCATGACCGCAGGTATTTTACTCCCCATTTGCCAATGCCGTCAATTTTGAGTATATTAATAGGTGGCTGGAAACGTCGTGCCCCCGTCACACACACCAGATAGTTAGGAGAAGCTTGTCTGATGAACAACGGTGAGTACTGGAACCCCGTCCTGGAAACCCTCCCGCAGGAGAAGCTCCGGCAGCTGCAACTGAAGAAATTCCAGGAAATCGTCACCTGGGCCTACGACCACTCAAAGTTCTACCACAAGCTCTATGCCGATGCCGGCCTGGAGCCCGGCGATATCAAGACCTTCGACGATATCCGGAAGGTGCCCAAGATGGAGAAATCCATGATGCGGGATGTCCAGGGACCTGGGAAGGACAACTTCCCTTATGGCGATATCCTGTGCGTGCCCCTGGAGCAGGTGACGGACTACCGCCAGACCAGCGGCACCACCGGGCAGCCCATTTACCAGGCGGATACCTGGCAGGACTGGGAGTACGGCACCGAGGCTTACTGCTACGCCCTCTATGCCCAGGGCTACCGCGCCAGCGACCGCATTTTCCTGCCCTTCGGCTATAACATCTTCATCGCCTTCTGGGCCTATCATTACGCCGGGCAGAAGCTGGGCTGCGAGGTGATTCCCGGCGGCGTCCTGAACACCGAGGCGCGCATCCTGAAGATGCAGGAGCTCAGGGCCACGGCCATGGGGGCCACCCCCACCTACGTGCTCGGCATGGCGGAGACGGCCCGGAAGATGGGCCTCAACCCCCCCACCGACCTCTGTATCCGGAAAATCACCGTGGCCGGCGAGCCCGGCGGCAGCATCCCCGCCACCCGGAAAAGGATGGAGGACGCCTGGGGCGCCAAGGTCTATGACCAGGTGGGCAGCACGGAAATCGGGCACTGGGGGTGGGAGTGCCGCCAGCAGGCCGGCCTGCACGTCAACGAGGCCCTCTACCTGATAGAGATAGAGGACGTGGACACCGGCGAGTGCATCGACGGGCCGGGCAAGCGGGGCAAGATGGTCGTCACCACCTTCAACCGCCTGGCCCAGCCCTGCATCCGCTTCGACGTCAAGGACCTCATCGAGTGGAACACCGAGCCCTGCGCCTGCGGCCGGACGTTCCGGCTCCTCCTGGGCGGTATCAAGGGCCGCGCCGACGACATCACCAAGGTCAAGGGCGTGCTGCTCTCCCCCACGGCCATCGAGGAGGTTGTCCGGGACATCCCCCAGCTGAGCAACGAGTACCTAGTGGTGGTCACCAAGAAGGGCGACATCGACGATATCACCCTGAAGGTGGAGTTACTGCCCGAGTACCAGAAGGACGAAGCGTCCATCAGGATGGTGCTGACCGACCAGCTCAGGGTGAAGACCAACCTGGGCTATAACATCGAGTTCCACCCGTACGAGAGCCTGCCCCGGTCCCAGGCGAAATCACGCCGGTTCCAGGACCAGCGGCCCAAGCTACATTAGGAGTGATAAAGTGGCACAGAAATACGATATCAAGGCCATGACAGAGAAAATCCGGGCGCTGCGGCGGGACGCCGAGGAGCTGAAAGCCGTCTCCGGCGGGATTCCTACCGTGGACCGCAACGCCGACCGCATCCTGGCCGACGTCAGGATGCTGGAAATCAATATCAGCGACGCCGCAGAAATCCTGGGGAAGTAGAGAAAGCCGCTTATATCCCGAAAAGCCCCCGCGCGTTCTCCGTCGTTATCTCCGCCATCTCGGCGTCCCTGACACCCTTGAGGATGGCCGCCCCGATTAACGACCGGATGACGCAGGCCGGGTTGGACTGGTACTCCAGCTCCGTGCCCCGCCGGTACACCACCGGGGAGTCCGTCTCCAGCAGCAGCCTTTCCAGGGGGGTTTCTTTAACGGCGCGGCGGTGCTCCTCGTGGTACTCCACCGCCGGCGTCACCGAAAGATAGTAGCCCCTCCCCACGATGTCCCGCAGCACGCCGGACGTCCCCGTGTACCAGTGGAAGACAGCTTTTTGCAGTCCCGCCGCCATTGCCGCGTCGCAGGCGTCCCGCCAAGCGTAGCGGGAATGGATGAGCGCCGGTTTGCCGTGGTCGGCGGCTATCTCCAGCAGCCCCGCCAGCACCCGCTTCTGGAGGGCTTTATCGGCGTTCTCCCTGACCCGCTTGTGGTAGTCCAGGCCCACCTCCCCCACCGCCACCGCCTTACCGATATTGGCCCTGATGAACTCCAGGTTGGCGTCGATTTCATCTTCCCTGATATACCAGGGGTGCCAGCCCAGCGCCGGGTAAACGAAGTCCGGGTAAAGCCCGGCCAGTCGCAGCACTTTGGCGTTAGAGGCCAGGCCCGAGCCGACCGCCACGATGGCCGTAACCCCGACCCTCCGGGCGTCGGCGATGGCTTTATCGAGGTCGGTCATCTCCTCGAGGTGGGCGTGGGTATCAACCAGCCGGTATATCGCCGCCATCCTAGGCAAACACCGCCGAAGGCTTTTCCTGGAAGGGGTGTGTCCGCAGCACCAGCGAGTAGAGGAAGGGATAGGTGGCCTTGAGGTGCTGCACGTAGTCCAGCCACTCGCTGGCCAGGTGGTCGTACATCCGCTGGATATCCACAGCCAGGTGCTCCATGTCCCCCTTGGGAAGGTCTTTGAAGGAGTGCCTGGCCTCGAGCTCCTCGTCGAGGTGGGTGGTCGCCCAGAGCAGGTCGGTAAAGCGGTCGTGCTCCAGCAGGTTAGGGTTTTCCAGCAGCGTCAGCAGGTATGTCCGTTTACTGGAGAGATAACGCTTCAGTTCGTCGAGGTCAATCTTGCGGATGTCCATGTCAATCTTGAGTTGATAGGCAAAAGCGCCGGCCTGCTTGAAGTCCTTGGTCGTCCAGTCCTTGCTCAGGTTCAGGTGGCGGCAAATCTCCTCGCGGTTATCGAAGTACTTGATGAGGTCGGCCAGGAGGTAGTTGCCTATCTCGCTGAAGAAGGCCCCGATGGCCATGTTGAGCTTGTAGAGCATCGACCGCTTCTCGCGCCGGGTGAGCAGGCGCTCGATGACGACGACCACGATGAAGACCTCCAGCGGCAGGTAGGCTATGTCGCCCAGCAGGTAGATAAAGATGTGACGTGTGTCATGGAAAATCAGGAAATGGATATAGTACAGCAGCGCGGAGGCGGCCATGAACCCGGCGGCCGCCAGCAGATAGATTCTAATGCCTTTCATTATTTACCCCCTGAGACAAGGGCGCGGCACCTCGGCCGCAGACCCTGTCTAAATGATAACATATCTACCCAAACGATTTAACCACTGCGTAATTACGTAACTTGACGCGGCGTAGTATTATACTTAATTTGGCACCTTAAAAAACAAATAATTATGAAGGAGACGGCGATGGAGAAGTCGATTATCATCATCGGGGGCGGCATAACCGGCCTCGCGGCCGGGTGCTACGGGCAGATGAACGGCTACCGCACTACCATCTTCGAGATGCACGACCGGACCGGCGGGGTGTGCACCGGCTGGAAACGCAAGGGGTATACCGTTGACGGCTGTTTGCACTGGCTGGTGGGGACCAACCCGGCGGTGGGGTTCTACAACATCTGGAAAGAGCTGGGGGTATTGCCGGGGCCGAAGGTCATCGACCATGACCAGTTCGTACGCTTGGAAGGGGAAGACGGCAGGGAGTTCATCGTTTATGCGGACATCGACCGCCTCGAGCAGCATATGAGGGAGCTCGCCCCGGAGGACAGCGATACCATCGCCGCATTCATCAAGGGGGTACGCGCCTGCCTCCGCGTGGCTATGCCCTGGGACAAGGCCCCCGAGCTTTATGGCCCGCTAGACGGGATAAAGATGGTTACCATGTTGCCGCTCTTGAGGTTCATGCGGAAATGGGGCAAGACTTCCACCCTTGAATTCGCGCGGCGCTTCAAGAACCCCTTCCTGCGCGAAGCCTTCAGCGAGGCCTTCGCCGGCGACATCGACCGCATGCCCATGCTGTTCATGATGATGACGGTTGCCTGGCTGCACCAGAAAAGCGCAGGATACACCGTTGGCGGCGCCCTGGGACTGGCGGAGGCAATCGAACGGCGCTATCTCGGCCTGGGCGGCCAAATCCGCGGGAAGTCGCGGGTCGAGAAAATCCTCGTGGAGAATGACCGGGCGGTCGGCGTGCGCCTGGCGGACGGCACGGAGCACCGCGGCGATACCGTCATCTCCGCCGCCGACGGCCACACCACTATCTTCGACATGCTCGAAGGGAAGTACCTCGACGCTAAAATCCGGGGCTACTATGACCAGCCCCTCCTTTTCCCTCCCCTGGTATACGTCGGCCTGGGGGTGGCCCTGCCTTTTAACGACGTTACGCCCTCGGTGGCGGGAATGAATTACCCCCTGGAAAAGCCGGTGACTATTGCCGGCAAGGAGCACCGGCGACTCGGCGTGCAGATTTATAACTTCGACCCGACCCTGGCCCCGGCCGGCAAGACCGTGGTGAAGGTCCAGTTCAACACCGACTACGACTACTGGAAGAAGCTGAGGGAGGAGCCCGAGCGCTACAAGGCCGAGAAGGAGCAGATAGCCGACCGCGTGGTGGCCTGCCTGGACCGGCGCTTCCCGGGCCTGGCGGCCAGGGTGGAAATGCGTGACGTGGCCACGCCGGTGACCTGGGAACGCTATACCGGCAACTGGCGGGGCAGCTACGAGGGGTGGCTGCCGAAGCTCGGGGACTTCCTGAAGCGGATGAGCAAGACCTTGCCGGGCCTGGACAACTTCTACATGGCCGGACAGTGGGTGGAGCCGGGCGGCGGCCTGCCCACCGCGGCCATGTCCGGGCGTAACGTCACACAGATTATCTGTAAAAGAGATAAGAGGCCTTTTATCACCACGACGCCGTGACGGAAACGGTTGCGCCATCCGGCCTGATTGTTGTTCAATTAAGGCATGACCCCCGTCACGATGTTCACCGGGAAGGGCGGCGTGGGCAAGACGACCTGCTCCGCCGCCGCGGCGCTGCACCGGGCCGCCTCGGGAGCGCCGACCCTGGCCATCTCCACCGACGCCACGCCGTCGCTGTCCCATATCTTCGAGGTATCCGGCGGCGAAAAGCCGGCCCGGATCCTGCCGTCGCTCTTCATCCACGAGCTGGGCGAGGCGGAAATCAGGGAGATGTGGGACCGGAAGTTCGGCCGGGAGGTCCACGAGGTCTTTTCCGCCTTCGTGGATATCGATTACGCGGAGTTCGTCGAGTTCATGACCTCGGTGCTGCCGGGCCTGGGTGAAGAGTTCATGATCGACTACATCCGTGAGTTGAGTCGGAACGGGACTTACGAGGCTATCGTCTGGGACACCGCGCCGCTGGGGCAGACGCTGGCCCTGCTGGAGACGCCGGCCCTGCTGGGCAACCACCTCAAAATGGCGCCGCGCATCTACTCCAAGCTCAAGCTGGGGAGGCGGAGCCGGGAGCCGGTGCTGGACATCCTCAAGCGCTGGGAGACGCTTTCGGCGGAGAACATGGACTTCCTCAGGAATGAGGTGGACTTCACCATGGTGACGATACCGGAGGCCCTGGCCGTGGAGCAGCTCGAGGGCACCTTCCGGGAGATGGCCCGCTACGGGCTGGCGGTGCGGCGGATTATCATCAACAACGTGGTAAAAACCCCGGAATCCGACTTCTTGAGAACCAGGGCCCGGCAGCAGCGCGACTACCTGGAACATATCTATGAAAAGTACGCCGGCCTAGAGATAACCGAGTTGCCGATGTTCCCTCAGGAGGTCAAGGGGCTGCCAAAGCTGGGGGAAGTGGGGGAAATACTGTATCCGTCGTAACCCGGGGTAAAAAGATGGTAAAAGAAATCAAGAGAGACAGCACCACTTTCTACGCTTGTGAGGCCTGCGGCTTCGTTTATAAAGAGAGGGAATGGGCGGAGAAGTGCCAGGCGTTTTGCGAGAAGTTCCAGAGCTGCAATATTGAAATCATGCAGCACGGGGAGCCGCCCGGTAAAGAGCAGAAGGAATAACCTCCTCCATTTCTTACAATTTGCGTTTTTGCGCAATTGCTCATTTCCGCCAGCGGAGGCAGGGCTCCAGGGCCACCTCCGGGATGCCGCGGGCCACGCCGTCGTCACCGTCGAGGCGGATATCGTAGCAGTAGACGTCCAGGAGCTTCAACGTTTTTTCCCAGACCTCGTCCCGGGAGACGTAGCAGGCTTTGACGACCTCCCCCGTTTTCCCGATGAACTCCCTGACCCCCGGTTCCGGCCGCCCGAAGCCGTCAATCAGGGTGATTATTTTTACTTTCTGGCCTTCGGTGTATTCAGGGTCCATTATCACCCGTCTTTATCCCTCCCCTTCTTAGCCTCTCCCCCTGTATCCCCCTCTCCAGCCAGCCGGAATAACCTATCCGCAAGATAAACGGGTTGGAGAGAGGGAGTTATTTAAAAGAGGGGGTATCGCCCCTCTTAAACGCCCCTTACTTGTATACAGGCTTCGCCCTATCTCCGATAACCCCTTTTATTTCACCCCTTGACCACCGCAATCGGCCGGGTGCGGGCGACCCTTCGGGAAATGCCGGCCCCGTGGGCCACGTTGACCACCTCGTTGACGTCCTTGTAGGCCTCCGGGGCTTCCTCGGCCAGGCCGTCATAGCTGCCCGCCCGGATGCTGATGCCTTTGGCCTCCAGCGCCGCCAGGACCTCCCGACCACTCTGCCGCTTCTTGGCGGCCGCCCGACTCTGCATCCTCCCCGCCCCGTGGCACGTCGAGCCGAAGGTCTCCTTCATCGCCAGCTCGGTGCCCACCAGCACGTAGGAGGCGCGCCCCATGTCCCCCGGTATCAGTATCGGCTGCCCCACTTTAGCGTATTGTTGCGGTATTTCCGGGTGGCCGGCCGGAAAGGCGCGGGTGGCGCCCTTGCGGTGCACGCAGAGCCGCTGCTTTTTCCCCTCCACCTCGTGGTCTTCTATCTTGGCGATGTTATGCGTGACATCGTAGACGAGCTCCAGCCCGGCGTCCCGCTCGCTTATCTCCAGGACGCGGCAGAAGGCCTCCCGGACCCAGTGGGTAATGCACTGGCGATTAGCCCAGGCATAGTTGGCGGCGCAGCGCATCGCGGCCAGGTAGGCCTTCCCCTCCGGCGACTCCACCGGCGCGCCGGCCAGCTGGCGGTCCGGCAGCTCGATGCCGTACTTCGGCATGGCCCGCAACATTTCTTTAATATAATCGTCGGCGACCTGGTGGCCGAGCCCGCGCGAGCCGCAGTGCACGTAAAGCATCACCTGCCCCACCCGGTCGATGCCGAAGGCCCCGGCGACCTCCGGCTCGTAGATTTCATCGACGACGCCGACCTCCAGGAAGTGGTTGCCCGAGCCGAGCGTCCCCAGCTGGGGGATGCCCCGCTCCTTGGCCCGCCCACTGACGCGCTCGGGGTCGGTGCCCGCCATCTCTCCTCTCTCCTCGGTGGTCTCCAGGTCTTCCGGTCGGCCGTAGCCCCGCTTCACCGCCCAGCGTGACCCCTTCACCAGAACGTCGTCGATCTCCCCGGCCCGCAGCTTTATCCGGCCCTTGGAGCCCAGCCCGGAAGGCACGGCGTAGAAAAGAGCGTCGACGAGCTCCTTGATTCTCGGACTGACCTCCTCGCGGGTAAGGTTGGTGCGCAGGATGCGGACGCCGCAGTTGATATCGAACCCCACGCCCCCCGGCGAGATGACGCCGTCGCCGGTACGCACCGCCGCCACCCCACCGATGGCGAAGCCGTAGCCCCAGTGGATGTCCGGCATGGCCAGCGAACAGCAGACGATGCCCGGCAGGAAGGCCACGTTGGCCACCTGCTCCGGCGCCTGCTCGTCGATGATGTGGTCCACCATGGCCGCGTCGGCGTAGATAATCCCCGGCACGCGCATGCCCTTCTTATATTCCATGGGGATGCGCCAGCGGTATTCGTCGATTTTTTCCAGCTTGCCGCCCCACTTTGTCATGGCCCCACCTCCTAGATATCGAAGATTACCCGGACCCGGTTCCTCTTACGGTCCACCTCCAGCGTGTGGTAGGTGGCCGATTTCACCCCGATTTTCAGGCGGTGGCGGGAGGAGTCATATTTCTCACCGTAACACACCGCCGCCAGCCGGGTATCCCCGAACTCCATTATATCGAATCTCCGGAAGATTAACATTTCCACGTCTAAGTAGTAGAGCAGGCTGTTGAGCCACTCGAAGAGCAGCCCCTCGATATCGTCGGCGGTCACCGCCACGCGGCGGGACTCTGTCTCCCGGACGCCGTCCAGCCCGGCCATGATGGAGAACATGCCGTAAGCGGCGTTGCCGAAGGCCCCGGCCAGCGTGTCGCCGTAAGCAACCAGGCCGGTATCAGCGGTATGCTCGATAATCTCGAACCTTTTTTTCACCATCGCAGGCTGAAATAATATTACCCCGCGCCGCCGTTGTCAAGGGGTTTCTCCTTATTCTACCAAAGAAGTATAATGGAGGAGCAACCCGCCCCCCCCGGGCGGGAAGGAGACCGATACCATGGAGCCCGGACGTGAAATCTTCTGGAACATCGCGCCCCACTGGCCGCTGTACGCCGGGGCGGCCCTGGCCGTGGCCGTCCTTATCTACGCCATTTACCGGCATTACCGCCGCTGGCGGGTGGGCCGGCCGGCCGACAGGGCCAACCGGTGGGGCCAAAGAATCCGGGCTTTTGGCACCGTAAAGTTCTTCGACGGCCTGCTGCACCGCCGGTTCTTCGGGGCGGACCGCCACGACTGGCGGCTGCGTGAGTTCTACCCCGGCCTGATGCACCTCCTCATCTTCGCCGGGGCCATCGTCTTCCTGCTCGCCACCATACTGGACTTCACCAGCCACTATATCTTCGACTTCCTCCACGGCGGTTTCTACCTCTGGTTCTCGCTGGTGGTGGATATCTTCGGCATACTGGCCATAATCGGCGTTTTGCTGGCCCTCATCCGGCGCTACGTCTGGGGGTCGCCCCGGCTGGACAATAAGTGGGACGACCTGGCGGCCCTGCTGCTGATACTGGCGGTGGTGCTCACCGGCTTCGTCGTCGAGGGATTTCGCATCGCCGCCGCCGAGCTCCAGACCCACCCTGACTGGGCGCCGTGGTCCATCGGGGGATACTGGCTGGCGCTGCTCTTCCGCGGCTACAGCGAGGCCGCCCTGCGGGGCTGGCACGCCGGTCTCTGGTGGTTCCACGTGGCCCTGAGCCTGGGGGCCGTGATTTACGTCTCCATGTTCAACTCCCGCCTTTTCCATATCCTCTGGGACCCGGTCAATGTCTTCTTCCGCAACCTGGGGCCGCGGGGGGCGCTTGCGCCCATCGACTTCGAGAAGACCGAGCTCTTCGGCGCCGGTAAAATCGAGGACTTCACCTGGAAGCAGCTGCTCGACCTCGATGCCTGCACCCGGTGCGGTCGCTGCCAGGACGCCTGCCCGGCCCACTTCAGCGGTAAGGCCCTCAACCCCAAGCAGGTCATCCAGGACCTGAAAAACCACCTGTACGGCGTCTATCCGAGCCTGTACTCCCTGAAGCCGGCGGAGACCCGGCCGGACCTGCTCGGCGAGGTCATCACCGAGGAGGTCATCTGGGACTGCACCACCTGCCGCGCCTGCCAGCAGGCCTGCCCGGTCTACATCGAGCACGTTGACAAGATTGTGGACATGCGCCGCAACCTGGCCATGGAGAAGAGCCGCTTCCCGGAGGCCGCCCGGGAAGCCCTCAAGAGTCTGGGGACACGCGGCCACCCCTACCGCGGCACCACCGCCACGCGGACCACCTGGGCCGAAGGGCTGCCCGTCAGGACCCTGGCCGAAAAAGCCGATGTGGAGATTCTCTACTGGGTGGGATGCAGCGCCGCCCTCGACGACCGCAACATGAAGGTGGCCCGCGCCACGGCTAAAATCCTCAATTCGGCCGGCATCCGGTTCGGCATACTCGGCGACGAGGAGACCTGCTGCGGCGACCCCGCCCGGCGCCTGGGCGACGAGTACCTCTTCCAGACCGTCTGCCAGCAGAATATCGAAATTCTCAAGGGCTACAACGTAAAGAAAATCCTGACTACCTGCCCCCACTGCTACAACAGCTTGAAACACGAGTACCCCCAGTTCGGCGGGGAGTACGAGGTGATACACCATACCCAGTTCATCGCCGGGCTGATCGAGGGGGGCCAGCTGACCATCCCCGGCGCCAGGCTCGGCCGGGCGGCCTACCACGATTCCTGCTACCTGGGCCGTTATAACGACATCTACGACGAGCCCCGCCGTATCCTCAAGGCTTTGAGCACGGCCCCGGTGGAGCTGCCCCGCCGCCGGACGGACAGCTTTTGCTGCGGGGGCGGCGGCGGCCATATGTGGATGGAGGAAGAGCCGGACAAGCGGGTCAACACGCGCCGGGTGGAGGAAGTTCTCAAGGCGGGCGTCGACTGCGTGGCGACGGCCTGTCCCTGGTGCCTGACGATGTTCGACGACGGCTTAAAGGCCAAAGAGGCCGAAGGGTCTGTCCGGGCGATGGACCTCAGCGAGCTGGTGGCCGAGGCGCTGGAAAAGGCGAAGAAGCCGCGCAAAAAGGGCTAGGCCCGCGAGGGCAGGGTAACTACTGCCGTGCCGGTGACGGTCTTTTCACCGCGGGGGTTCTCCGCCCAGATTTCCACCCGGGCGCGGTGCTGGCCGTCTTCCTCGTACTTTTTCGTCACCTTGCCGCTGCAGATGATGTCCTCATGGACGAGGTTCATCCCCCGGTAGCTGCCGCTCAGCTTCACCAGGGTCCCCTTCCCCCCGAGCCAGTCGGTGAGCATCTGCCCCAGGAAGGACAGGGTCAGCCAGCCGTGCACGATGACCCCCGGCAGCCCGTTAGCGAGGGCGAAGTCCTTGTCGTAGTGTATCTGGTAATAGTCACCGGAGGCCCCGGCGAACTTTACCAGCTGCATGGTAGTGGGGCACTTGACCAGCGCCGGTATCTCGCTGCCCGCCTCGATGTCTTCGTAATAAACCTGCTCGGCCATGACTGCTCCGTTAATATCTGACTATGGTGTTTTTCCCCCGCACCGCCACCTCGCCCCGCTGGTTGGTATAGGTAACCTCGGTAAACATGAAGAGGGTCGGGCCGTCCTTGCCCTCCACCCGCCGGAGCCGGGTCAGCTTGCCCGTCACGGAGATGGTATCGCCCACCCGGATGGGCTGCAAATATTCCAGCTCGCTGGAGCCGTTGAGGACGCGCTTGAGCGGTCCCTCGGCGTTAAAAATCCGGTGCATCAGCCCGGAGGGCGCCAGGGCGGCGCCGGCGAGGGTGGGGGGCACGACCTCCCGCCAGGCGGGATTGGGGTCGTCGATGGCCGCGGCGAACCTGGCCACCATCCCCTTCTCTATCTCGTAGACCTCGGGGCCGAACTCCACGTTGAGCAGGCCCTCCAGCTCGGCGGTGATTACCGGTGCATCTCTCAAAAGGAATACCTCCGCTTTATTATAGCCTGAAGTTACGTATTACGGCCAACCGGCCGCCGGCCGCGCCGCCTATCCCCTGACCTGCTTGACCACCCGGGCGACGTTCTTGCCGAAGTTCCAGGCGGTCCGCATCCCCTCCTCGTCTTTCTCCACCTCGCCCTTCTCTCGCCCGATGGCCACGTTCCAGTAGGTGGAGCCGGGGTTGATTACGGCCATGATGTGGAACCAGTGCATCAGCTCCATGAAGGTGAAGTTCTTCCCGGCGCGCCGGGCCACCACCAGCGGCCCGCCCACCATGCCGCTGAAGGGCCGGGTGCGGTAGGACATGAACCCCGCCCGCTCCAGGAGACCCTTCACCAGGGACGTGGCCGACCCGAAATACACCGGCGACGCGACGACGAGGGCATCGGTGGCTATCATCTTGTCGTAAACGGACTGAAAATCGTCCTCGATGGAGCAACCTTCTTTTTCACGACAATAGCCGCAGGCGTTGCACCCCTTGATGTCGAGGCCGGCCAGCCTCACCAGCTCCGTTTCGAGCCCTTCCTCGGCCATCGCCTTGAGGCAGTGCGCCGTAATTATCTCCGAGTTGCCTCCCTTCCGCGGGCTGCCGACAATGCCAACTGCTTTCAACGTTTTCCTCCTGACTAATCCTTGTATAACTTATGCTCTCTAATATATCTGGCCACCGGCCCGGGTACCAGGCGTCCGATGGGCTCCCCCCTTTTCAGCTTCTCCCGGATGTCCGTGGCGCTGATAGCCACCTGCGGCCTCTCCAGCCAGACGATTTTCTTAGCGATGCCGGGGACGCCCGCTTCCAGTGCGTCGATTTCCGGGCGGGCAAAGCCCGGGCGGGGCACGGCCACCAGGCAGCACATCCCCACCAGGCGCCCCGGCTCCCGCCACCGCGGCAGCTGCGCCAGGCTGTCCCAGCCCAGGATGAAGTAAATCCCGTCGTCTTTAGCGTACCGCGCCCTCAGCCCGGCGATGGTATCCACGGTGTAGGACGGGCCGGGCCGCTCTATTTCCACGGTTAATATCTTAATGTAAGGCTTCCCGGCCGCGGCCCGTCGCAGCATCTCGAGGCGGTGCTCGGCCGGGGTAATGGCGTGTGGCGGCTTGAGCATCGGCTGCCCCGCCGGCACCATGATTACTTCCTCCAGCCCCAGCTTGTCCCTGGCCTCCCCGGCCATCAGGATATGCCCCCGGTGGACCGGGTCAAAGGTCCCCCCCAGCACCCCGATTTTCCTTACCATTCCCAGGTCAACTCCCCGCAGCGTATCTTATCGCCCGGCTTGGCCCCGGCCTGCTCCAGCGCTTTGTTCACGCCCAGCCGGGCCAGCTGGCGGTTGAGCTGCCAGCGCACCTCGGTGGGACCGGCCCCGGCGCCGGGGATAATCCGCTCCAGCTCCGGCGCATGCAGGACAAAACCTTCCCCCACCCGCTCGACCCTGAAGACGGCCTCCCGGGGCTGAGGTCGGAATACCTTCAGGGGCGGTTCGGCGCCCCCGACCGCGGTGGTCGTCACCGACAGCGTCCGGAGCGCCTCGTCCATGAGCTTGTTAACCCCCTGGCCGGTGGCCGCCGAGATTTCCTGGGCTTTCACGCCGACCCCCGCCAGCTCTTTCTTAATGTCGTCCAGCCTTTCCTGTACTTCCGACAGGTCAACCTTGTTCACGACGATAATCTGCGGCTTATGCGCCAGTTCCGGGTCGTATGACGCCAGCTCCTGGTTGACGGCTATCATGTCCGCCGCCGGCGATGCCGCGCTACCGTCAATTATATGTATCAGTATTTTAGTGCGCAAGGCGTGCCGCAGAAAGTCCAGACCGAGCCCCCGCCCGAGGTGGGCTTCTTCGACCAGCCCGGGTATCTCGGCCATAACGAAGCTCTCCAGGCCCAGCTCGACCACGCCCAGCACCGGCTCGAGGGTGGTGAAGGGATAGCTGGCGATTTTGGGCCGCGCCGCCGAGGCCGCCGCCAGCAGTGTCGATTTTCCGGCGTTGGGCAGCCCGATGATGCCGACATCGGCAATCAGCCTCATCTCCAGCCCGACGGTCAACTCCTCCCCGGCCTCACCCCGCTGGGCGATATGTGGGGCCTGGTTGGTGGACGATACGTAATGGGTGTTTCCCCAGCCTCCCTTGCCCCCCCGCGCCACGACTACCTCGTCACCCGGCTTTTCAAGGTCGGCCAGGAACGCCGCATTGCCGTCCTCCATCCCCAGTCTCACCATGGTACCGGCGGGGACGGTCAGCACCAGGTCCTCTCCGTTTTTACCGTGACGCCGGTTGCCGCTCCCATCCTGCCCCTTCAAGGCCCGGTAGGTCTTATTCTGCCGGTACCTCCGCAAATTGTCCACGGACGCATCCGCCCGGATAACGACGTTGCCGCCATGGCCGCCATCGCCCCCGTCCGGCCCGCCAAAAGGGACGAACTTCTCCCGCCGGAAACCCGCCACCCCATTTCCCCCATCTCCGGCCTTGACCTTTATCTCCGCTCTGTCAATCATTTTAAAGTAACCTCGAAGAGTTTGATGCTTAGTTAAATAATATTATGATTTAACAACAATACTCAATATAGGCTTTCTTAATAACAGCACTATTATTAAGACACCGGTGAATTTCAGGTAATGAACGTGAAACGGGCGTGGAACAGGCGTGAAAAAACCAAAAACTTTGTTAAAATGTTCACAAAAGAATCGCAAAATAAGCAGGTATCATTTAAAAAATAGGATGAAAATAAAATGGGGGCACAATTTGCGCGGCGGTCAGGACGGGAGTTTTAGCTGACCTTGCGTGACCTGGGGTTCGGCTGGATGAGCTTCTGGATGTCCCGGATTTTACGCTTCAGGTAGGGGCTTTCGTTGACATCGCCGGAGATTTTCTTGCAGGCGGCGGTCACCGAGGCGGCGTCCCGGTTGCCGAGCTCCCGGCCGATTTGCGTCAGGGAGCAGTTGGTCTCCTGCCGGATGAGGTACATGGCCAGGCGGCGGGCTAAAGTGGTGTCCTTGTCCCGTTTCCTCCCCGCCAGTTCCTCGGGGGAAAGCTGGAAGCTGGTGGCTACTGCCCCGACAATCAGGGAGGGGGTGATATCGTCCGGGAGTGGGTCTTTATGCGCCACGTCAGCGAGGGCCCGGGCGGCGGTCTCGGCCGTGGGTTCGACCCGGAGCAGGCGGGCGTAGGCGACCACCCGGTTGAGCAAGCCCTCCAGCGTCCTGACGTTGTCCTGGGACTGCTCCGCGATGAGGGCCAGCACTTCCACCGGGATGCTGACGCCCTGCTGCCGGGCCTTGTGCTCCAGGATGGCGAGCCGGGTAGCGTAGTCAGGCGGCTGGATGTCTACGGTAAGGCCCCATTCGAAGCGGGAGCGCAAACGCTCCTCCAGCAGGGGCATCGACTTCGGGGGGCGGTCGCTGGTGATGACAATCTGGCGGTTGGTGTTGTGCAGCTCGTTAAAGGTGTGGAAAAAGCTCTCCTCGGTCTGCTCCTTGCCGCCGATGAAGTGGATATCGTCGATGAGCAGCATGCCGATGCTGCGGTACTTGTTGCGGAACTCCTCGGTGCTCTTATCGCGCAGGGCCGCCACGAACTCGTTGGTAAACTGCTCGGCGCTGGCGCAGATGACATTGATATGGTTGGCCGCGGCGGCGTGCCCGATGGCGTGGAGCAGGTGCGTCTTGCCGAGGCCGGCCCCGCCGTAGATGAAGAGGGGATTATAGCTGTGCCCGGGGTTGCGGGCGACGGCCAGCGAGGCGGCCCGGGCCAGGCGGTTGCTGTCGCCCTCGACAAAGGAGTCGAAGGTGTAGTGGGGGTTCAGCCGGGTGCGGGGCGGCGAGGGTGGGGGCATGACCGGCGCGTTGCTGTGGTCCGCCGGGCCGTGGGACTTGCCGTTGACCTTGAAGAAAACCTGTACACCGGGGGCGGTGAGCCCGATGAGCGCCTTCTCGATAAGGGAGCGCTGGTTCTTCTCAAGGTATTCCGCCGCGAAGGTGTTCGGCACGCCGATGACGAACTGGTTTTCTTCGTAGCTCAAGCCGATGGTCTTGCTGAACCAGGTGCGGTAGTTCGGTTTGCTGACCTGTACCTGCAGTTCACCCAGGGCAGTTTCCCAGATTTCTTGAGGTGTCCTGGTCCGTATTGATTCCATACCGTTTTTAGCTGCCCCCGGCGTCAACTGGCAGGCAAAAGTTTCCCCCCTGTCCTGATTTAAGCAACACTTCACCCTAGTCAGTGGTTTTTCATCTGGCTTCCCTGCGGGACAGGCAGGGGATGAAGGGTAAAAGTTAACAAATAATTAAATCGTTAACACCAGATAGCATACAACCGGCAACCCCCCCGTGGCAAATTTTGTGGGGGCGGCAACCAGCCATTTTTGTTCCGTCGTCGCTCTTTTAAACTCTTATAACCTCCCTTTTTTAATGGTTTTCGGGGGTTGCCAGCCCAAACCGGTCGGTTGTTCTAAAATATATTTTTTGCTAAAATCTGGGGGTCTGGAGGTATTGTTTTGCGCATTGTTTACATGGGTTCGCCCGGGTTGGCCGTCCCTCCCCTGGAGCACCTCCTCCTCAACCGTTATGAGGTCGTCGCCGTCTATACCCAGCCGGACCGGCCCGCCGGGAGGGGCCGCGCCGTGCTATCCCCGCCCGTCAAGGAGGCCGCCCGACGGTGGGGGCTGCCGGTATTCCAGCCGGAAACACTGAAAACGCCGGAGGCGCAGCGGCAGCTGGCCGATTTGAAGCCGGACGTCGTCGTGGTCTGCGCCTTCGGGCAGATACTGCCGGAGGCCGTGCTGGAGCTGCCGCCTTTGAAGTGCGTCAACGTCCACTTCTCCCTGCTGCCGCGGCACCGGGGCGCCTCGCCGGTGGCGGCGGCGATACTGGCCGGGGACGTGTTCACCGGGGTCACCATCATGATTGTTACCCTCAAACTCGATACCGGGCCGGTGCTGGCCCGGGCGGCCGTCACCATTTCCCCCCTTGATACCACCGGCCGGCTGGCGGGCAAGCTGTCACTGGTGGGGGCGGGCCTGCTCCAGGAAGCCCTGCTCGGCTGGTCCCGCGGGGAGATAGCCCCCCAGCCCCAGGACGAGGCCGGGGCCACCTATTTCCCCCGCGTCAGGAAAGAGGAGGGGGAAATCGACTGGCATCTGCCGGCGGTGGAAATCTGGCGGCGGGTGCGCGCCTTCAACCCCTGGCCGGGTAGTTACACACATTGGCGCGGCAGGCAGTTGAAGATTAATCTGGCGGCCGTCCTGCCCGGGGAGAAAGGCGTGGAGGCGGGGCATGTGGTGGCTTTGCCCGGACACGAGCCGCGACTGGCCGTGGGGACCGGCGAGGGACTGCTCCAGGTCATCGAAGTCCAGCTTGAAGGCAAGCGGGCCATGCCGGCCGCCGAGTTCCTGCGGGGTCAGCGCGACTTCCCCGGGGCGGTGCTGCCGGACTAGCCCTCCTTATTGCCTCAAGCAATGTCACCCGTTATAATCTGTGTTAAGGAGGCAGCATGTCTTTACCGCGGGACCTGAGCAATTTCGACGCCCTGGTGGCAATCATCGCCCGGCTGCGCGCGCCGGACGGCTGTCCCTGGGACCGGGAGCAGTCCCATAAGTCGCTGCGGGAGAACCTGCTCTCCGAGTGCTACGAGGTGCTGCAAGCCCTCGACGGGGGGGACG
>JBDRFW010000049.1:0-5507 GCA_043818415.1 Chloroflexota bacterium
TGACGGCCACGAGCAGCCACATTCTGGTCTGAAGCCACATATTATCCTCCTATCCAATATATATTGTATAACACCGTCGGCGGGCAGGCAATTGACCGGCGGCTGGAGGGGAAAAGGGGAAGAGGTAAAGCCGTTACTCCCATACCGCTAACTATACGGTATAAATGTTAAGAAAATCTTAATCCTTGTCTTTTGGGTGTCAAGTAACTAGAATAGCAGTGAGGCAGGGGAAAGGAGGGAGCCCATGACCAGGGAACGGTACCCCCGCTGTACCCGGTGTCCCACCCGGGTCTGTGAGAACCGCGGCGGCCAAGCCGGCGACGGCCCCCCCGATATTTCCAAGGCGCCGGCCTTCTGCCCCATGAAGCTCATGCCGGAAGAGCTCGGCTGCGCGCTGGCCGAGTACGATGACCCCGGACTGAGGGAGTTCGCCCGGCTGGCCTCGGTGCAGGAGTTCGAGTGCTACGAGCGCCTGCCCGACGGGCTGAGGACGAAGCTGCCCCGCATCGAGGAGCTGATCCAGTTCGCCCGGAAATGCGGCTATCAAAAGCTGGGACTGGCCCACTGCGGCGGACTTTTCAGGGAAGCGGTAATGCTGACGGAAATCCTGGAGAGCAACGGCTTCGAGGTCGTCTCCGTCCAGTGCAAGACCGGGGCGGTCCCCAAGGAGCGACTCGGTATCCGGCCGGAAGAGAAGATTGCCGGGCCGGAGGCCTGGGAGACGATGTGCAACCCCATCGCCCAGGCCATGATAATGAACCATGCCGGCGTGGACATGGCGGTCATGCTGGGACTCTGCATCGGCCACGATACCCTTTTTATCAAGTACTGCGAGGTCCCGCTGACGGTGCTGGCGGTGAAGGACCGGGTGCTCGGCCATAATCCCCTGGCCGCCCTTTACCTATCCGATACCTATTACCACCGCCAGACGGGTAAAATCGACTGACGGCCGGTGTTTTCGCACTATCCTGATGAAATTATGGAGGTACGGGTAAATGGCGATGATTGATATCAGCGTCGTCCCGGTGGGGACGCAGTCGCCTTCGGTCAGCCGGTTCGTGGCCGGGGCGGTCCGCATCCTGAAGAACGAGCCGGGCATCAAGTACGAGCTGACGGCCATGAACACGATTATCGAAGGCGACCTCGAGCAGCTCCTGTCCCTGGCGCGGCGGATGCACCAGTCCGCCTTCGAGGCCGGGGCCAAAAGAGTGGTGACGACCCTGAGAATCGACGACCGCCGCGATAAGCCGCTGACCATCAGCGGCAAGCTGGCCTCGGTCCGGGAGAAGCTGGCGGAATAAACGGTCGGGAAGATAAAGCGGCCGGCGCCGGCCGTCTCCCGGGTAGTTTTACGGGTTCGGGAAAGGTGTTCTGATGACCCTGGCATCGGCCATAATGTTACTGGCGGGGGGACTCGCGGCCGGCTTCGCCAGCGGGATGCTGGGACTCGGCGGGGCCTTCATCATCACACCGGTGCAGTACCTGGTCTATACCGGCATGGGACTCCCGGCGGACCTGGCCATCAAGACGGCTTTCGGGACCAGCATGCTGGTGGTCCTGCCCACGGCCGTTAGCGGGGCCTGGCGGCACCACCGCAAGCAGTCCGTCTCCTGGCGGGCGGCGGCTATCATGGGCAGCTGCAGCCTGGTGGTGGCCCTCGGGGCGGCTACCCTGGCCACCCACCTCTCCGGGTCGGCCCTCAAGACGGCGTTCGGCGCTATCGTCCTCCTCAGCGGTTTCCGGACGATTACCGCCCGGCCGCCGCAGGGTGAACGGGGGCTCGTGGACAATCCCTGGCTGTGGGCGGCCTGGGCGATCCCCGTCGGCTTCGTGGCCGGAATTTTCGGCGTCGGCGGCGGTATCATCATGATTCCGGTCTTCGTCCTGGCGTTCAGGTTCAAGATGCATTATGCCATCGGCACCTCGCTGGCGGTGATGATACTGACCAGCCTCGGCGGTATCGCCGGCTATATTATCAACGGCATCGGCGTGCCGGGCCGCCTCTCCTATTCCTTGGGCTATGTCAATATCCCCGCCTGGCTGCTGCTGGCGGTGCCCAGTGCCGCCATGGCGCAGGCGGGGGCGCTGACCGCCCATAAAATACCCCAGAAGCCGCTGATGTATATCTTCATGATAGTGATTATCTATATGGGACTGAAGATGATAGGCGTCTTCGATTGGCTCGGCTGGCCGGTATAATCGATTTAAACTATATACATTTATATAAAGGGGGGACGGGCTCGTTATCTGGGTATTGCTGGCCTTCATCGGTCTCTTCGTGGGGGCCTTCGGAACGCTGATAGGCGTGGCCGGGGGGTTCCTGCTGGTGCCGGTCCTGCTGTTCCTTTATCCGGACGAATCTCCGGCCACCATCACCAGCATCACCCTGACCGTGGCTTTTTTTAACGCCCTGTCCGGCTCCATCGCTTACGGGCGTTTGAAACGCATCGACTACCGTTCCGGGCTGTTTTTCGCCCTGACGGCCGTGCCGGGGGCTATCATCGGCGCGTTCCTTATCGGATTCCTCAGTCGCACCGTATTTCAGTACATCTTCGGGGCGATTCTGCTCATGGTCGCCGCTTATCTGCTGGCCCGCCCCGGCCGGAAGGCATCGTCCCGTTTCCTGCTCAAGTGGCCTACCAGCCGGCGCATCACCGATAGCCGTGAGAACGTCCACAGCTATTCTTTCAGCCTGCCCGTCGGGATGGTCATCGCCTTCTTTGTCGGGGTGATATCGGGACTGCTCGGTATCGGCGGCGGGATAATCCACGTGCCGGCGCTGACGCAAATTCTCGGTTTTCCGGCCCACATCGCCACGGCCACTTCCCATTTCATGGTGGCCATCACCACCTTCGCCGCGATTGGTACCCACCTGGTCTCCGGGACTTTTACCAGCGACATCGGCCGGGTCCTGGTGCTTTCGGCCGGGGCGGTTATCGGGGCGCAGTTCGGGGCCCGCCTGTCCCAGAAGGTCAGCGGGGTCCTCATCGTCCGCCTGCTGGCGGTCGGGCTGGCGATTGTCGCCCTGCGCCTGCTGGTGGCGCCTTTATGAATAACGCGGTGACGTAACCGCGGGGAGGTAGCTGGCTATGGAAATTAAGATTACCACCTTGAGCGATAACTCGGCGGGGCCGGCTTCCCTGGCGGAGTGGGGTCTCAGCCTGCTGGTGGAAGCCGACGGCCTGAAGGTGCTGTTCGATACCGGCGCCGGCACCGCCGCGATTCATAATGCCGACATGATGGGCATCGACCTCGCCGGCGTGGATAAAGTTGTGCTCAGCCACGGTAATCACGACCACACCGGCGGGCTGCTGGAGGTCTTGAAGCGCACCGGGCGCAAGGAGGTAATCGCCCACCCGGCCGTCTGGACGCGGAAGTACGGCTCCCTGGAAGATTCCCCCGAGCGATATATCGGCATCCCCTTCGTCAGGGAAATACTGGAAGTGACCGGGGCCGATTTCAACCTGACGGCCAGGCCGGTCAGGCTCTCCGAACGTATTACCACCACCGGCGAGATACCCCTGGTGACCGACTTCGAGGAAGTGGAGGAGCGCCTGCGCGTTAAGGAAGGCGACGCGCTGAAGCAGGACCGCCTCGCCGACGACCTCGCTTTGATTATTGATGCCGATTTCGGGCTGGTGGTCGTCCTCGGCTGCGCCCACCGCGGCATCGTCAACACGCTCAAACAGGCCGTGAAGCTGACCGGCCGGGAGCTCATCTATGCCGCCATCGGCGGGACGCACCTGGTCCACGCCTCCCCGGAGCGCCTGGAAAAGACGGCCGCGGCCCTGAACGAGATGGGAGTGCAGCACCTCGGCGCGTGCCACTGTACGGGCTTCCCGGCGGCCGCCTACCTGGCGCAGCAGCTCGGCGACCGCTTCTTTTTAATCACTGCCGGCATGAAGCTGACGCTGCCGTTCAAGGACTAGACGGGCCGCCCGCCGCGGGCCCCCTGACCCTGGCATTTGACAGTAGCCGGGAAATTGTCATAAAATATAATACTAACCGCTAGGGGTGCTCGGGGCTGAGAGTCCTTCCTTACCGGAAGGACGACCCTTAGGACCTGAACTCGGTAATGCGAGCGTAGGGAAGCGGCCGTCGAACCGACCAGGGGTCCGGTGTCTCCGCCGAAACTCTTGGTCTTATTTTTTGGAGGTACCGGGATGACGCAGCTGGAGATAGCCAGGGCGGGCAACATATCTCCGCAAATGGAGGCGGTGGCCGCGGCCGAGGGACGCGATGCCGAGACCGTCTGCCAGTCCGTGGCCGGCGGCACCGTGGTTATCCCCGCCAACCTCAACCATCAGGGACTCGTGCCCCGCGGCATCGGCGCCGGGCTTTCGACCAAGGTCAATGCCAACCTCGGGACCTCCTCCGATTTCAGCAGCGTCGATATCGAGCTGGAGAAGCTGCGTGTGGCCGTGGCGGCCGGCGCGGACACGGTGATGGACCTGAGCACCGGCGGCGACATTCCCGCCATCCGCCGGGCGATTCTCGCCGCGAGCACCTGTCCTATCGGGACGGTGCCCATCTATCAGGCCGGCATCGAGGCTATCGAAAAGCACGGCGCCATCGTCAAGATGACCGCCGACGACATTTTTGCCGCCATCGAGGACAACGCCCGGGACGGCGTCGATTTTATCACCGTTCACTGCGGTGTCACCCAGGCGGCCATCGCCCGCCTCAAGCGGCAGGGCCGGGTGACGGACGTCGTTTCCCGCGGCGGGGCCTTCCTGGTGGGGTGGATGCTGCACCACGACCGCGAGAACCCGCTCTACGAGCAGTACGACCGCCTGCTGGACATTTCCCGCGAGTACGACGTTACCCTGAGCCTCGGCGACGGTATGCGGCCGGGCAGCCTGGCGGACGCCACCGACCGACCCCAGATAGAGGAGCTGCTGACCCTGGGCGAACTGGTGCAGCGGGCGCAGGAGGCCGGCGTCCAGGTGATGGTGGAGGGGCCGGGGCACATCCCCCTCGACCAGATTGAGACCAACGTCCGTCTCCAGAAGGCCCTTTGTAAAGGCGCGCCCTTCTACGTGCTGGGCCCCCTGGTGACCGATATCGCCGCCGGCTACGACCACATCACCAGCGCCATCGGCGGGGCCATCGCCGCCATGGCCGGGGCCGACTTCCTCTGCTACGTGACGCCCTCGGAGCACCTCGCCATTCCTGACGTTGACGATGTCCGGGAAGGTGTCATGGCGGCGCGCATCGCCGCCCACGCCGCCGATATCGTTAAGAACATCCCCGGCGCCGCCGAGCGGGACCGCCAGATGTCCTTGGCGCGCAAGCGCCTCGACTGGGATGAGCAGGCGCGGCTCTCCCTCGACCCCGAGCGGTTCGGCCGGGTGCACCGCGAGCGCGCCACCAGCGGGTCGGCCTGCTCCATGTGCGGGCAGTTCTGCGCCATGGATTTGGTGGGGAAATACCTGGGGGTCCTGGCGCCGAAGTGCTGAACTTCGTTTCCTATTTTTCGTCCGGTGGTGTATACTTATACGGTGTGG
>JBDRFW010000050.1:0-16205 GCA_043818415.1 Chloroflexota bacterium
CACTAACTACTCACTCAATGAAACAGGAGTTCGAGCAGAGTTTACCAGAACGAGTAGAACGTTATCTACAAGTTAAACCTCATGGAATCATTCCGAATGCACCTTTTGCTGCACCGTCATCAGAATGTAGTTTACTTTTTCGAGATGGTCATTTTTATGCGTGTATAGCTCTTGTTCAAGCCGTAGCAGAAGCAATAGTAAGGTATATGAGCGATATAGACTTTAAGAAACACGATAAATTCTTTGAGAATAATGTGGAAAAACTTCACACAAGGAAATTCATTGACGACAATTTAAGGAAATCCCTACTCAAAATATGGGACAAAAGAGATGATTACCACCATCTAAATTCTAATGCGAAATCTGATAGACAGACGTTGGAGAATCTGGCTAAAGAGAAAACTTGTCTTTTGGTTGAGGTCGAAAGTCAGATATTTGAATTCAGCGTTTCCAATGATGGGAGTATAATCCCTAAGTATCTCAAATACTGGAAAACCAGTGGCCATCAGGTAGAAGTATTTCTTCGACTGGAGCCGTAAAAGTTATAATCAGCAATATTGAATAGCTATGCCGGAACCGCGTAATTATCAGACGGAAGCCATCGTTATCAAGAAGACCAAGCTGGGGGAGGCGGACAGCATCCTCACCTTTTTCACCCCCCAGCTCGGGAAAATCCAGGGCTTTGCCAGGAGCCTGCGCAAGACAAAGAGCAAGATGGCCGGCCACCTGGAGCTCCTCACCCACAGCCAGGTCTCCTTCGCCCGCGGCAGGAACCTGGACACCATCACCGGCAGCCAGACCATCAACAGCTTCCTCCCCCTCAAGAGCGACCTCTGGCTGACCTCCTGCGGGCTTTACGTCGCCGAGCTGGTCAACCAGTTCACCGCCGAGCACCAGGAGAACCTTCCCCTCTTCCATCTGACGCTGGATACCCTGCAACATCTCTGCGGGGAGGACAACAAGGACCTCGTCCTGCGCTACTTCGAGATGCGCCTCCTCGATACCGCCGGCTACCGTCCCCAGCTCCGCCAGTGCGTCGCCTGCCACAAACCTTTAGAGCCGGTCGTCAACTACTTCAGCCCGGCCGCCGGCGGGATGCTCTGCCCGGACTGCGCCCCCACCCAGCCCTTCGCCCGGCCCGTCCCGGTCAACACGCAGAAGGTTCTGCGCCTCCTCCAGGGCAACGACTTCACCACGGCCGGCCGGGTGAAAATCGATTCCGCGCTTAACCATGAGCTGGAGGGCATCATCGGTGACTACCTAAAGCACCTCCTGGAAAAAGAGGTGAAGTCCGCCGCCTGGCTGGAGACCCTGAGGGAGCAGTACCGCGCCACCCCTTTACCCTGACCCCCCGATAACATTATAATATGTGTAATGTTTGACCGGGAGCCATAGTCCCGGTCTGGCAACTACTTTTCACGGGGGTTTGAGATGCCGTCCCGGTTAGACAACATCAACGAGCAGCGAAGGCAGAAGCTGGAAAGGCTCCGGGCCAGGGGCATCGACCCCTACCCCCACCGCTTCCGGCAGACCCATACCACCCGGGAGGCCATCGCCGCGCTGGAAGCAATGGAGGCCTCGGAACCTGCCACCCGGGCCAGGAGCCGCGTCTTCGGGCAGGAGAATGAGGAGGTCAGCCTGGCCGGGCGGATTACCGCCGTCCGGCGGATGGGGAAAAGCTCCTTCGCCGACCTCCGTGACGGCTCCGGCAAGATTCAGCTGCTCTTCCAGAACACCGACCAGTATGACGAGGAGAAGCGGGAGCTTTTCAAGGACCTGGACATCGGCGACATCATCGGCACCGAAGGCGCCCTGCTGCGCACCCGCACCGGCGAGCCCACCCTGGCCGTCCATGATTTCACCCTGCTGGCGAAGTCGCTCCTGCCCCTGCCGGAAAAGTGGCACGGCCTTGCCGACACCGAAACACGCTACCGCCAGCGCTACCTCGACCTCATCGCCAACAGCGAGGTCAAGGAGGTCTTCCTGGCGCGGAGCCGGATTATCAGCGCCGTCCGGCAGTTCATGGACCGCCGCGGCTTCATCGAGGTGGAAACGCCGGTCTTGCAGCCCTCGGCCGGGGGAGCCCTGGCCGCGCCTTTTATCACCCACCACAACGCCCTCGACCGCGACTTTTACCTGCGCATCGCCCTGGAGCTCCACCACAAGCGCCTCATCGTCGGGGGTTTTGACCGGATTTACGAGATTGGCACCGTCTTCCGCAACGAGGGCATCTCCACCACGCACAACCCGGAATACACCCTCCTGGAAAGCTACGAGGCCTACGCCGACTACACCGACGTGATGGAGATGCTGGAGGAGATGGTGGCCTGGGTCAGCCAGCAGGTGCTCGGCACCACCGCCATCAAGTACGGCGAATATAATATCGAGCTGAAGCCGCCGTGGCGGCGGGTAACCCTGCGGGACGCCGTTAAAGAGCACAGCGGCATCGACTTCGTGAAGTACCCCACCGCCTCCGGCCTGCGGGAAAGGATGCGCCCCCTGAAGGTCGATATCGACCCGGATAAGAACTGGGCCAGGCTGGTCGATGAGCTTTACAAGACCTTCGCCCGTCCGAATCTCATCCAGCCCACTTTCCTCATCGACTACCCCGTCTCGATGTCCCCGCTGGCCAAGAACAAGCCGGGGGAAGAGCGGGTGGCGGAGCGCTTTCAGGCCGTGGTCGGCGGGCTGGAGATTGCCAACGCCTACTCCGAGCTCAACGACCCCCTCGAGCAGCGGGAGCGGTTCGCGGAGCAGATGAAGGAACGCCACGGCAGCGATGAAGAGCAGTGGACCATCGACGAGGACTACCTGCTGGCGCTGGAGTACGGCATGCCCCCCACCGGCGGCCTCGGCGTCGGCATCGACCGGCTGGTCATGCTCCTCACCAACCAGCCATCCATAAGAGAGGTGATATTATTCCCCCAGCTGAGGGAGAAGGGATAAGGGGCGTCTAAGAGGGGCTGCGCCCCTCTACCTGACACCTCCCCCTCTCCGTGATAGGAGAGGGGGGACCAAGGGGGTGAGGTAGACAAAGATTATGCTCGACCTTAAATTAATCAGGGAAAACCCGGAACTGGTACGGCAGGCGCTGACCAACCGCCGGGAAGATACCGCGATACTGGATGAAATCCTGGAGCTTGACACGGAACGCCGCCGGAAGGTAGGCCAGCTGGACAACCTGCGCCAGCAGCGCAAGGAGGTCTCTAAGGAAAGAGAAAAAGCCCAGGAAAAAGGGCGCGCCCTCCGCGTCGAGATACAGAACCTGGAGGAGGAAGTCAGGGGCATCGACGGGAAGCTGGAGGAACTGCTTTTGCAGGTCCCCAATATCCCCCGCCCCGACGTACCGGTCGGGAAGGACTCCGGGGACAACGTCGCAGTGCGCACCTGGGGTGAGCTGCGTACTTTCGATTTCGAGGCGGCCCCCCACTGGAAGCTGGGGGAAGATCTCGGCATCATCGACTTCGAGCGGGGGGTAAAGATTTCGGGGAGCCGGTTCTACGTGCTCAAGGGGCCCGGCGCCCGGCTGCAGCGCTCCCTGATTAACTTCATGCTCAACCTCCACGTCACCGAGCACGGCTACCGGGAGATGTACCCTCCCTTCATGGTCAAGCGTGAGTGCATGGTAGGCTCCGGCCAGCTGCCCAAGTTCATCGACAATATCTACCACGACGCCGAGGACGACCTCTGGTTCGTGGGCACGGCCGAGATTCCGCTGACCAACCTCCACCGCGACGAAATCTTAACCAGGGAAGACCTTCCCATGCACTACGTAGCTTATACCGCCTGCTTCCGCCGCGAGAAGATGTCCGCCGGCAAGGACACGCGGGGCATCAAGCGCGGCCACCAGTTCGACAAGGTGGAGCTTTACAAGTTCACCGAGCCGGAAAACTCCGACGACGAGTTGGAGAAGATGCTGTCCCACGCTGAGGAGGTCTGCCGCCGGCTGGGACTGCCCTACCGCATTTTGCAGCTCTGCACCGGTGACCTCGGGTTTGCCGCCGTCAAGTCCTACGACATCGAGGTCTGGGCGCCCGGCTGCCGTGAGTGGCTGGAGGTCAGCTCCTGCTCCAACTGCGCCGATTTCCAGGCGCGGCGTGCCAACGTCCGCTACCGCCCCGCCCCGGATGCCCGGCCCCAGTACGTGCACACGCTCAACGGCTCCGGCCTGGCCCTGCCCCGCATCCTCATCGCCGTGCTGGAGAACTACCAGCAGGCGGACGGCACCATCAGCGTACCGGAGGTCCTGCAGCCCTACATGGGTACGAAGGTGATAAAGTAGCGTGCAAACGCCCAAGTACGTCGTCACCATTAAGCTGGTGGGCAACCGGAGCCCCTGCCATATCGGCCACAAAATCGGTGACGAGTGGGTCTTCGACTACCGGACGCCGGAGGGCATGTGCTCCCTGGCCTTCAACGCCATGTACCCCGTCCTCATGGGCTTCCGGTACGGTGCCACCTTCCCCTGGCAGGAAGAGCCGGACGTCGTCACCGTCGCCTGCCCGGACGCCGGGGTCAATAATGTCTTCGAGTTGAGGCGGCGGCCGAAGGAATAGCCGCCGCCCGGGGAGGTACGCAAGATGTCGCCAAGAAAGCTCGCGATTCTCCTGTCCCTGGCGATTGTCCTGGGGTCGGCCGCGCTGGTTACCGGGTGCAACGTTGTCACCGGCTCGGGGAAGGTAGTCACCTGGGAGATGGACTACCGCGACTTCACCAATATCGAGGCGGGTTACGCCTTCGACGTCGATGTCCGCCGTGGGGACGACTTCCTGGTGCGCATTGACATCGACGAAAACCTCTACGAGTACCTCAACATCAGCCAGACGGGCGATACTCTCCACATCGGCCTGAAATCGAACGCGCTCTACACCGATACCACGCAGCGGGCCACCATCACCCTGCCCGAACTGCGCCGGCTGGAGCTATCCGGCGCCGCCGAGGGGAAAGTCAGCGGCTTTACCACGACACGCAAAATGCACTTCGAACTCTCCGGGGCCAGCAAATTGTCCCTCGACCACGTCAAGGCCGGCGATGTAAACCTCGAGCTGTCCGGCGCCAGCGACGTCACCGGCACCATCACGATGAAGAACGGGGGGTTCGACCTGTCCGGGGCCAGCTCCATCGAGTTGGAAGGCTCGGCCGACGATGTCACCATCGAGGCATCGGGCGCCAGTAACATCATCCTGCCCGTCTTTACTGTGCTCAACGCCGACCTCCAGCTCAGCGGCGCCAGCGAGGCCGTCATCAACGCCAGCAACCGCATGGACATCGACCTCAGCGGGGCGTCCGATATCAAGTACCTCGGCAACCCCAAGCTGGGCCGCATCAACGTCTCCGGCGCTTCCACCATCGGCCCGAAATAGCCAGGGGGGTCAGTCGCAAGATAGCCGCCATAAGGAGGGTAATACATGACCTTGAAGATGACCGAAGAGCAAATCTACGAAGAGGCCAAAAAACGCGTCGAGGAAAAGAGGGGATTTTACGGCCACCTCGCCGCCTACATCATCGTCAATGCCATCCTGATACTGATATGGGCCTACGCCGCCGGCCGGGGGTTCCCCTGGTTCCTCTTTCCGCTGGGCGGCTGGGGCATCGGCCTCATCTTCCACTTCCTGGGGGTGTTCGTCTTCCCGGGGATGTCCAGCTCGGGAGCCATCGCCAAAGAGGCGGAGAAGATAAGAAAGCGGCAGGGCTAGCCGCCGGCACCGCCGCAGAATTGGTGCTGGCCTGAGCCAAAAATGAGGGTAAACCCGCTATTCCCCCGAGGGTAAATACGATAATATTGAGTGTTCCTATCGTAACACGACTTCGGGGGGTTAGCGGCGTGACGACCAAAGCCGAAGAGACTGCCGGAATTGTAGCCGTCGAGACGGTCGCTGTGGAGAATGATGGCTGTGCTGCCTGCCAGGGCGAAACCATCTTCCGCGAGGATAAAAAACTCGGTTTCTACAAGCTCTGCGTCCACTGCGGCCACATCGAGTATCTCCACCGCCGGTTCCTGAGACTCGACCGTGAATCGCGGCACTGGGAGTAACCGTCAGGACACTGTGACCGGCGGCATCCTGGCCGGTTAGCGGTGAATGTCCGCATTTGACGGCCGTTTAATACACGGACGCCGCCGGCTCACCCGTTACCCGCCTTCTCAGGAGCACCGTAATGATGAGGGTGCTCCGCGAGATGGTGACGTTGTGGGAATTCACTTCCCAGCCCTCGGGGATGGACTCCGGCAGGTGCTTGAATACCTCGTTCAAAGTCCTCGTCAGGCCTTCCTGGTCTTCGACATGAGTGAAGTGAGGAAACTGCCCCGCCTTCTGGGGACTGATATACTCCGCCAGCACCCGGTACTCGTAAGGATGACTCGTCATGGCCGACCCTCCGCAGGCAGGTGATTTTTTCTCCCCCCGCCCGAAGAATTTCACCCCAGTTATACCCCCCGTAACCGCAATTGTCAAGGCCGGCAATCAATGGCCCTTCTCGTTTTCGGTTAATTAGCTTTGCCTCCTCCCTGACCCCTCTCCAGCCAGGATTATCGTAATTAACCTGAGGTGTCTGGGCCGGAGAGATGAGTAAAGAAATAGAGGGGGCTTCCCCCCCTCTTAAAATATCTCCCCCCTTGTCCCAAGAGGGGCGTCTAAGAGGGATAAAACCCTTCTTCCTATTATTCCCCCTCTCCGACCATACTATCTCACGGTTGACCTGATGTATCAGGTTGGAGAACAGAATTCATAGAAGGATATGAGGCTTTAATTTACCAGCTCCTTGATGGTTTGTCTAGCACCGGGGTGGTTTTATAACCTGCATTGCTTTAGTAATTAATAATTATTACCACTTGGCACAAAATATCCCTTGCTACTTCTTACTCAGACGAGGATGCCAACTTGACTTGCTACAGTCAAATGGTTTAATGTCTAAACAAATTATTTATTAGAGGAGGCTCGAAAATGCAAGCTTATTGCGTGAAGTGCCGGACCAAAAGGGAAATGAAGAATGCCAAGGCAATAACCATGAAGAATGGTAAGCCGGCGACTCAGGGTGTGTGTCCGGTTTGCGGTACGAAGATGTTCAGGATAGGGAAAGCCTAAAGTCGAAATTCAGTGGAAACAGAATCAGAAGGCTGCGTACACGGTTCAGACGTATGCAGCCTTCTTGCACTTCCTCGAAGGTCACAAAATCTATTTTGTTACGGTCGAACAAACACCGGGATGAATACATGGCTTAAAATCAAACCCAACCAAATCCCGAGTCGCATTGAAACGAGAGAAATATTCCCGTTGAAGCGATGTCGTTTAAAAACGGATGCTTTTATATAGGCAAAACCAGATGCTCTTAACGTGCCCGGTTTCATCACTCTCCACTGATGTAGTTCGTGGATTCTGCCACGCCGTTGGGGTCAAACGCCTTTTTTATCTTCCTTAACCACAAGTGGTAATTAGAGTAGTGCGGCCCGACTACATCCTGAAGTTCACTCCGATTTGTGCCGTACGGGCCTCCTTGGTGTTCAGCCAGGGCAACCTTCATACAGGCTTCTCTCAGATTTTTTACCGCCTCGGCTGATTCAGGAGTGGGAAAATAGCGAAAGACTATCTCGGCCAGGCCGCGATGTCCATGTTCCTGCGGCCAGAGCATCAGGTCTATGACGCCCTTATCCCCACTGAAAAACAGACCTTGGCTTATCATTTCATCTTTAAGCCTGGCCGCTGTTTGTGTATATTTGGCCTTGATGGCAGCATAATTGCTACCGGCCATATTTCCGAACCAGACCCCGGTCGCCCGGTGGGCTTCCCTTATGGCGGTAGTCATCCTGATAAAGCGCCAAAGTATCCCCCCCCAGATTTTGGGGTCTTCAATCAGCTCCAGGGATTTACCATCGGTATCATCAATTATCTGCTGAAACACCTTCTTTTTAAATTCAAATTCTCCGCGGGAGTTTCCGGCTAATACCACCACAACCCCCGGCCCCCGGGCCGATTCCCTGAATTTTCCCAGGAGCTCGAGGTCCTCCTCGTTGCAGGTAGCCATGCTGGAAGCCAGCATGGCGATTGAATGACTGCACTGCAGCGCTATTTCACTTTCGCCGATTTTACGCGTGGCTTCAATCATCTTCTCGGTTGACGGGAAAGAAATAAATCTCAGGAAGAAATATTCCGGTATCTCCTTCGGGGCATAGTTCGGCGATATCCCGGCGACGGGGAATTTTGAGGGTCCCGGCCAGTGGTACAGCTTCTGTGCCGCTTTGGTGAATACACCGATTCCCCCGCCGGAGTTGACACCTCCCCGTATCAGGCTCCTCAAGGACGGCCCGGGGCCGTCCCCGCAGAACCATTCGCCCGATGAACCCGATGAACCTAACCTGATTACCTCTCCCTCCGGTGTTACCCACTCCAGGGCCAGGACGTTGCGCGGGCCAAACCCGTGAGTTTGACTCGTAAATCCGTGGCCTAAACTGCCGGCGAAGTGAAATGCGGAAACATGGGAACCGGCTCCGTTAAGGTTACAGGTCAAGCCCCTCTTCATCAGCTCGGCTTGAAGCTGGGCGCCGATGACATAAGGCTCGAAGACGGCGTACATATTTTTTTCATTGATTTCCAGAATGCGGTTCATTCTCCTCAGGTCTATCAGGATTACCCCGGGTCCCCCCGGACAGTTGCCCGGGCCCCAGAGCGTACTGGTCGGCTTGAACTGGATACCGTATCGGTTACAGAGCCTGACTATTGCCTGGACTTCCCGCGTGTCCTCAGGAAGGGTCACGATTTCAAACCGGGGCATAAACCTGGTTGTCCCGGCGGCCATGCCGGTCCGCCAGGCGTAGGCGTCGAGTATGGCCGGTTCCTCGGTGAGGTTTTCCGGTCCCAGGATGTCTTCCAGCGCCCGGTAAATCTCTCTATTCAAAGCCATGGTATCCGACCTCCTCGTTAGATTGCTTTTGCCAGCAGCTCCACGACGTCATACACTTTGAGGCTGCTGCCGTTTTCTTTTATGGCTTCGTTAAAGTTCTTCACGCACCAGGGGCAGGCGGTGACAAGCGCCTCAGCCCCGGTGGCCTCGGCCTCCCTGATTCGCTCTAAGGCCGTCCACGTGGAGAACTCCGGGTTTGACTCGACGACACCACCGCCGGCGCCGCAGCACCAGGCATATTCCCGGGTCCTGTCCATTTCCACCAGCCTGATGCCGGGAATACTTCTCAGGACATCGCGTGGCGGTTCGTAGACGCCGTACGTTCCCCTTCGATATACCTTCTGCGGCTCAAACCGGTACATGTGCCCCGGTACCCTTTTGCCCTGCCAGTGGATATACGGCTCACCCAGCCGGCCGAGGTAGCAGGGGTCGTGATAGGTGACATCGATGTTTAACTTCTTAGCAGGCTTCAGTTTGCCTTCCCTGACAAGGCGCGCGAGGTACTCGGTGATATGCAGCACCTCCAGGTCGCCCTTGAGGTCGAACTTATCATAGAGCACTTTGAATGCATGATAGCCTTCAGCGCAGGTAGTTACCAGCGTCTCCGCGCCGGCCTTCTTAACCATCTCCGTGTTCCGCCTGGCCTGGGCCAGGAAAGCGTCCTGGTAGCCCATCTGGTAGGCACGCCCGCCGCAGCACGACTCGTTTTCATAGGCGATACCGAAATCGACGTCGGCCTTCTTCAGGAGCTTCACCGTGGCCTGCGCTGCTTGCCACATGTCCCGGTCATAGCTGGTCAGGCAGCCGACGTGATAAAGTACTTTGACCTTCTGCCGGGTAGCGTCCTTGACGTCCAGCCCGGCCGCCCATGCGCCGCGCCTGGCTTTGGCCCCCGGCACCATGGTGCCCTGTTTCCGCAGGCTGTTGATGACCTTATCGAGCGCGGGGATGGTGTGCCCGTCTTCCACCGCTTTAATCCTGAGTTCGTATATAGGCTCCAGTACGTCCATGTCCATGCCGTACTTGCAGGAGACATCACAACCGCCGCACGTCTGGCAGTTGTACATTATTTCCACCAGCTTCCCGGAGTAATCGAACCTTTTGTCCAGCATGGCTATCGCCGTGCCCAGTCTGCCGCCGCCCGAATAGGCATGAAAGTTATATCTCGATATACTGGGGCAGATATCAACGTGCTGCATTCCCTCCACCATTTCCAGAGGGATAAATTTGCAGGCCGAGCACCTGGAGCATATTTCCATGTTATCGCGGTAATCTTCCAATGCCATTTCTTTTCCTCCTTCGATTACCCGTCAGGCAGATACTTCCTGAAAAACGTCAAAAGCACAATTTGCCCGGATTCATGATATTATTGGGGTCGACTATCATCTTGATTTTACGCAGGGCCGAAGCGGTGGCCGCATCTCTATTTATTATCAGGCCGGCACTTCTTCCGTAAGGTCGGGAGAAGAAAGCCCCCCGGGCCAGTAGATTTTTTATGACGCTGGTAGATAATTCCTTGACCCGCTCTGACTCTCCTCGGTCCTCGGGGTCGTAAAATAGGTTGAATTCACAGTGGCAACTGGTGCCCTGAACAATCGGCTGCAGGTAAATACCGATATCCGGGGTCGGGTAACCGGCCTTATCGGCTTCATCGTACATCACACCGATTAGCTCAGGGAGCTTATCGTAAATACTCAGGAAGAATATATCGTGGCAGGCCCCCTTGAAGCGAAGCTTCCAGTAGGGCTCGGCTGACGGGTAGCTGACTGCCTCCAATAGTTCATCGGCGGAGACTCTACCGATTCTTTTTTCCGGTTCCAGTCCCGCGCGCTGGGCGGCGTTTAACATATCCGTTCTCTGGTAATTTACCCTCTCTTCGGGGAGATAGTCGTAGCCGACTATATTGAAGAAGAGTATCCAGGAGGGTAGAGTATCCTTTATCTTGAGGTAATCACCGGGCCACCTCCCGGCAAGGACGGCCGATAAACCGGAATTGTTTAATACGAAGCATTCGTTAACCAGCCTCAACCTTATCAGCCAGTGGACCAGGTCAAGTATTTTATCAAGCTGTGTAGAGCCGACCATGTAAGGCTCTTCAACCGTGGGCAGCAGCTCACACCGCATGGTGGCCCAGGTTACGATTCCCAGGGTTCCTTGCGCCCCCTGGATGGCCCGGTGCCAGTCTGCCTGTCCCGGCCCCAGCGGCTCGTCCTGGGCCCCGCCGGCTAACAGCTGCTCTTCTATCGTCCCCGGCCCGGCGGCCCCTCCGGTCCGGAACAGGTCTCCGGTCCCGAAGACTATCTCGACGCAATCCAGGGGGTCGGCAATATCCCAGTGATAACCCGGCATGGTCACCGGCTCTCTCTCCAGCAGGCTGCCGACGACCGACTTTGTTTTCCTTGGTAATAAGGGTAAATTAAGCCTGAGCCCCTCTTTTTTTACCGCAGGTATTAGCTCCCCGAAGGTGACACCCGGCTCACACATGGCGACCCGGTTCGGGCGGTCAACCCTGATTATCTTTTTCATGCCGCTTAAATCTACGATAACGGCACCGCCCGCGCCGGGAACGGTATCGCCGCGAAAGTGGGGGAGACCTGAGCTTACCGGTACCAGCGGCGTTCGAGTATCATTGGCAAGTTTTATTATTTCCTCAACGTCTTTAGTGCTTCCCGGTTTTACGATGCATCCCGGCTTAATGGAGTGAACAAAGCTTATATCCCTGGAGTATTTGTTTAAGGCGGCCGGCTCCTGGCTGACATGGCCGGCACCGACTATTTCTACCAATCTTTTAACTTCAATCATCGCTGTTCCTCCCTGCTGGGCTAACTTATCAGCACCTGACTCTCTTAAAAGGAGCCAGCGGCCGCCGAGACACGTGAAGGGATTGCTTCGGTTAGAAGTACGTCTTGCCCGGACCGGCCGAAAAATGAAATACGGGTCTATCTATTCTCAGGAATTTCATGGGGCAATGCCGCAGTCCTTTGGGGATAAAGACCATGCAGCTTTTATTAAGGATGTGTTTCTCGTCACCCAGCCATAACTCAACCTCGGCACCCAGATCATGGATATCGTCCGGGTTGGTGCCGAAGAAAGCGAGCACCTCGTCATAATCATGCGTATGGGGTTGGGGCACTTTCCGGGCGGACTCCTCAGCCGACCGGGGAAGAGCCCAGACACATTCAATATAGAAAGCGCCCGGGGCAACCTCGTTATCCAGAAACAATACCCGCCCCCCTTTCCCTTTTCCGGCTGCCGAAGCCGGCGGGTTCCAGGGAGCTTCGGCGATGTCTTTTTTCAGCTCGGTGACGATATATTTGGCGTACTTCTTTTCGGCCATTTAATTCACCTTCTTATCGTTGTCAATTATTGATTCAATTTGATTTCAGGCAGCGATTCTCTTGTCACCGGTACATTCGGCCGGGGCCCATGGTAAAGTGGAACATGGGCCGGTCCACCCTCAGGGTTTTCAAGGGGCAATGCTTCATCCCCGCGGGGATAAAGGCAATAAAGCTTTTCGTGATGATAAACTGTTCATCCTCCAGCCAGAACTCGACCTCCCCGCCCAGGTCATGGGGGTCTTCCAGGTTGGTACCGAAATAAGCGAGGGCTTCGTCGAAGGGGTGGGTATGTGGTGGCACCCCGGAAGAAGGCTTCCCCCAGGGCCATATCCAGACACATTCGGAATAAAAAGCGCCGGGAATAACCTCACTGTCCATCCAGATAACGTGCTCCATCCGCCGGCGGGCACCATCGAGTTCTCCCTCCCCGATGGATTGTCCTCCCCTCCGGTACCCGGGCAGTTGAATGTTACCCTTCAGTTCCGTGCAGATATATTTTCCATATTTCGTTTCGGCCATTTTTATCCGTCCTTTTTCTTTTATTCGGGAATATACGGGATACAGTCACCTGATACATGCCCGGGCTTTTCCCCCCGGGCTACATCAGGCTCGGGATGAACAGCGCAATTTCGGGGAAGATGGTAATGATAATGACGCAAATTATCATCGCCACGACGAACGGCAGTACGCCGCGGAATATAGTGGAAAGGGGAACATCGGTCACCCCGGCGAGGACAAACACGTTTAAGCCCACCGGGGGAGTAACCAGCCCCATTTCCATGACCAGTACCATCAAAACCCCGAACCAAATCGGGTCAAAACCGAGGGCGATTATGGTGGGGTAGATGATAGGGAGCGTAAGGGTAATCCCGGAAAAAATATCCAGGAACATGCCGACAATCAGGTAAAAAATGGTAATAGCCGTGATTAAGGCATAGGGAGATAGCTGGAGCTGGCCGATGGTCTCGGCCAGGAGAAAGGGAAGTTTGGTTACCGCCAGGAACCGCATGCTGATGAAAGCTCCGATGAGAAGCATCAGTACCATGGCCGTGGTCAGTCCGGCATCTAGAAGTGAATCAACAAATATCCTGGACGTGAGCCGCCGGGTCAACAGGGTAATGAGAATCGCCCCGAAGGCGCCGACCGCCCCGGCTTCAGTGGGGGTAAAAACCCCCAGGTAAATACCACCCAGAACGAGCAAGAATAATATTAGCACCGGCCAGGTTTTTTTCAGTGAACTTACCTTCTCTTTAAAGCCCGTCTTCGGTCCCGGCGGTCCTGCCTGGGGGCGCCGAGCCGTAATAAGGACGATGGTAATGATGAATAAAGCCGTGAGAAGAAGCCCGGGAAGTATGCCGGCCATGAAAAGCCTACCGACGGACTGCTCGGTCAGGATGCCGTAAAGGATGAACCCCAGACTGGGGGGAATAAGGATACCAAGCGTGCCCCCTGAAGCGACGCAGCCGGTGGCCATGCCATCGTCATACTGGTACCTTTTCATCTCCGGCAGGGCAACTTTGCCCATGGTAACGGCCCCGGCCGAACTGGAGCCGGTAATCGCCGCGAAGCCGGCACACGCCAGAATGGTCGCCATCGCCAGGCCTCCCCGCAGATGTCCCACCCACTTGTAAGCGGCGTTATACAGGTCGCCGCTGACGCCGGTATTGGCCACGATTACACCCATGAGTATAAATAGAGGGACCACGGTGACGGGGTAGAAAGCAACGGTGGTGTACGGGACGGTTCCGACGATGCCGAAGGCGGGTTCGAACCCTTCCAGATAGGCAAACCCGAAAAAGCCGACGAAGGCCATGGCAAAGCCAATCCACATGCGCAGAAACAGGAGAACGACGAGAACCGCTAATCCAACAATGCCAACAACCTCAGGGCTCATGCTTCAAAAACCTTGGCAATATTTTTCACTAACAGGGTCACGATTACCAGGCACAGGATGGCAAAACCGGCTGACATTATCAGGTAGAAGATGTAGGTTGGTATGTCCAGCAGTGAAGAGACCTTGTGTAGTTGCAGCAGGACGAGCGATTCGGCGAGATTGCGCCAGGTAAGGATAACGCCCACCACGAGGCTGAAAAGGATGGTCAGGCTGTCAACGATTGCCCGAGCCCGTGGTTTAAAGCGGGCGACTACCAGGTCCACCTTTACCTGTCTGCCCTGGGCGGCGCACCAGGGAAGGGCCAGGAAGACCACGACTATCATCATGTACTCGCTGAGTTCCATCGAGCCCAGCAGGGGTTTGCGGAAGACATAGCGCATGGTGACATCGGCCACGGTGAGCAGCATCATTGCCACGAGGACAGCCATCGCAACGATGTTGGCCGACCGGCTGACAGAGTTAATCAGGGTGGTTACGTATCGAGCCGCCCGCTTTAACCACATACTTGCTTTATTCCCTTAAGGGGACAATTGTTTTTCCAGCCGCATTACCTCATCGTATATCTGTTGCGCCCCCCGGCTTGCATTCTTGTTTATCCACTCTTCATGGGTAACTTTAGCGGCGTCTTTCCATAGAGCTATCTCTTCCGGCGTCAGGTTCGTGAAGGTGTGGTTCATCTTCTTGGCGGTATCCAGAATCATGTTGATGTAGCTGTATTCCTGGTCTATCTCGGTCTTCTTCAGCCAGGGTTCCAGGTCATTGATTATCTGCTGGATATCGGGAGGCAGGCTGTTCCACGTGTCCTCATTCATCAGCCACATGTCCATGGCCATACCGCAGCCGCCATCGCCGAAGATGGTGTGGTACGGGAGCAATTCGAGCGTTTTCAACGCCATGATAGCCGGGAAGTGGACAAAGTGCCCTTCACCCAGCCCTCTTTCCAGGGTCATGTACCAGTCGCCCGGTCCCAGGTCCAGCGGTGCCGCGCCGACGTTCTGCATGACGGTAGCCCACTCGGCACGGGCGATGATTTTCTTGCCTTTAAGGTCGGCGGGAACACGTACGACGTCCTTGACCATGTGCAGTTGGTAAGGCGGCATCATCCTCTGCCCGAACGCCTTCATCCCCTTAAACTCGTTCCTGACTTCGGGGAATTTGTCCCAGATCTGTTTGTAGATTTCTGTCCCGATTTCCATGGAAGGAAAGCCGAGGAATGGCAGCCTCTGGAAGCGGTTCAGCTCGGTCATACCCGGGTCAGTACCGACGACGTAATAACCGATATCGGTAATGCCGGTCTGCGTACCCCGGTACACTTCGCTCAATTTGAGCAGGGATTCTGACCAGTATTCAGTTACCTTGACCCTGCCGCCGCTCCGCTCCTCGAGCATGTCCCCCCACTGCTTGTGGTACTTGGAGAGAGGAACCTCCGGCGAGTTATGGCTGGTGAACTTGAGCTCGATCACCTTGGCCGGTCCCGGAGCCGGGGCCGGTTTCGGGGCTGGCGCCGGAGCGGGAGCCGGGGCTGGAGCCGGCGCCGGGGCTGGAGATGGGGCCGGTGCCGGAGCGGGAGCCGGGGAGGGGGCAGACTTGGCGCAGGCTCCCAAAACGAGTCCGCTTATCAAAATAATCAAGAGAGGAATTAAGAATCTCATTTTCATAGTGGTTGGCCTCCTGTTCGAAGAATCATTAAATTATGGGTTTGAGAATATAAATTATCAGAGCTCTGTGCACCTCCTTTACTGATAAATTATTCTTTGCCAAGATGTAAGTGGCAGCCGGGATTTGTAATGATTCCATCTTGCTTATTGAAGAATAATCGGACAAACCTGAAACTCGAGTTTAAAAACAGCGGATTATGGTAGATAATATCTTAAAAGCATAATCGTGTCAAGTTTTTCACGAAAACAGTTAATAACGATAGAAATATTTCTTGATTTATCATAATATGTAATTATATTACATGATATACAATGAACCGGTGTATATAAATTTACAACGACGAGGTGAATACAGGTGGTTGACGAAATCGATTTGAAGCTAATCGAGGAGCTCAGAAATAACGGGCGGGCGTCCTATGA
>JBDRFW010000051.1:0-6969 GCA_043818415.1 Chloroflexota bacterium
GGGTGAAGCTTGGGCGTTTTATATGTAGTCTCCGTGGAAGAAGCGGCAGGTAAGACCGCCCTCTGCTCCGGCCTGGGCCGGGCCCTGATGAACGACGGCAAAAAGGTGGGCTACCTGCGCCCGCCCGAGGAGACCGGCGCCGACGGTGATATCGCCTTCATGAAACAGTCCCTCGGCCTCTCGGACGTGGTCAACGCGCCGGACATGCTAAAGGGTCGGGACCTGGTCCTGGTGGAATCGATGCTCGGGCCGTCCGCCGCGGATACCCTCAGCCAGAAGACCTACGGCGCCGTCAGGGAGATGAAGGCCAGGGCCATCGCCGTGGAGGCCTACTCCGGCCAACCCTTGAAATATCTGGACGCCTACAAGGGGTTCGGGGAGAGCCTGCTGGGCGTCGTCCTGAACAAGGTGCCGGAGAGCCAGCTGAAGCGCGTCAAGGAAGAGGCCGCGGCCCAAATGGGGGCGGCGGGGATAAAGCTGCTGGGGGTCATCCCGGAGAACCGCACCCTGCTCGCCATCACGGTGGGCCAGGTGGCCGAAAGCATCCGGGGGAAGATTCTCAACAACCCGGAGAAGGCGGGGGAGCTGGTGGAGAACTTCATGCTCGGGGCGATGATTGTCGATTCCGGGCTGGACTACTTCGGGCGCAAGGACAACAAGGCCGCCGTGGTCAGGCAGGACCGACCCGACATGCAGCTGGCGGCGCTGGAGACCTCGACGCGTTGCCTGGTGCTCAGCGGGAGCAGCCAGCCGCCGATGTACAACGTCCTCCAGAAGGCCGAGAGCCGCGGCATCCCGATTATCGCCACCGATGCCCCCGCCGCGGACATCGTTGGCAGCCTCGAGGAGGCCCTCCTCGGCACCCGGTTGAACCAGGAGAAGAAGCTGTCCCGGCTCGCCGAGATAGTGGCGCAGAACCTGGACGTCAAAGCGCTGGCCTGACCGACGGTTAATTATACGCGGGAAAGGATAATATAAAAAGAATCCTGACTGATTAGCAGGCACAACGTACCGCAGCTCCTCGCTCCTTAACAACCGGGAAGCGGGGGCTGGTTCCTGGGGTGGCTAGATTGCTCTGGGACTTTTTATTTTATCCGCTATTGATTAGAGTGGATTGATTATTATAAAATCTTGCTTGCGTCTCAAGGACTGCCCGGCCGGGGACCGGGGAAAATATAAAAAGGGGGGCAGGTGATTGAATGCACTAGGAAGACATTTACTGATTGAGCTGCTGGACTGCAACGAGGAGGCATTGAACGACCTGGGCTATCTCCGTGATGCCATGCTGACCGCCGCCCGCGAGTGCGGCGCGGTGGTGCTCGGCGACTCCTTTCACCGCTTTAGCCCCCAGGGGGTCAGCGGCGTGGTGGTCATTGCCGAATCGCACCTCTCCATCCACACCTGGCCGGAGTTCGGCTACGCCGCGGTCGATGTTTTTACCTGCGGGACGACCGTCGTGCCGGAAAAGGCCGCCGAGGTGCTGATTGAGAAGCTCGGGGCCCGGAACCACTCTCAGGTGGAAATACCGAGGGGGCTCCTGGTAACCGTATAGGATACGGGACAGGTTATGGATACTGACCCAGATAAATGGCTGCGGGATAGCATCAACGATAACTTCGTACAGCTGCACCGCATCGAAGAGGTAATCTACGCCGGGCGGACGAAATATCAGTCGGCCCGGATTGTCCGCAGCACTAACTTCGGCATGTGCCTGGTGCTGGACGGCAAGATACAGTCCAGTGAGAGGGACGAGTTTATCTATCACGAGGCGCTGGTGCACCCGGCCATGATAACCCATCCCGGCCCGGAGACGGTGTTCATCGCCGGGGGCGGCGAAGGCGCCACCCTCCGTGAGGTCCTGTGCCATAAATCGGTCGGCCGGGCGGTGATGGTGGACATCGACGCGGAAGTCATCGCTCTCAGCCAGAAGTACCTGCCCAACCACAGCCACGGCGCCTTCGAGGACAGCCGTACCGAGCTTTATCACGTCGATGCCCGCGAGTACCTGGCAGCATCGAAGGATAAATTCGACATTATTATCGTTGATTTACCCGACCCCATCGAGGAAGGCCCGGCCTACCTGCTCTACACGCAGGAGTTTTACCGCCTGGCCTCCGACCGCCTCACCGGGGACGGGCTTATCGCCGTGCAGGCCGGCTCCGCCTCCCTCACCGAGCTGCTGAACCTGACCGCCGTCAACAACACGCTTAAAAGCGTTTTTCCCATCGTGGCCGCCTGTAAGGTGGATATCCCCTGCTTCGGGGGGGCGTGGGGCTTCTGCATCGCCTCGCGCCGACACGACCCCACCCTCCTCACTCCCACCGAGGTAAACGCCAGGATTGCCCAGAGGTCCCTAACCGGGCTGAGGTTCTACGACGGGCTGACCCACCAGGGCATCTTCTCCCTGCCCGGCTACATCCGGGAGGCCCTGGCCCGCCAGAAGAGAATCATCACGGATAAAGACCCGCTTTACCTCCACACCGCCTAGCTTCACCCGGACTTTTCCGCAAAAAACAAGCCAGCCACTTGCGCTGCGATTTTTTTGTATCGTCGCGCTATGGCTGGCCTGTTAAACCGTCACTATCGTGACCCTGATATTACCGAGTCGTTCTGATTTTGGTGAAGCACTCGCTGCAGTAGACCGGACGGCCTTCCCGGGGCTCGAAGGGTACTTCGGTTTCCTTGTTACACTCGGCGCAGACGGCGAGGAACATCTGGCGTGGCCGATAGCTGCCGCTCGAACCGTAACGTTCCGATTTCCTGGCCTGGCGGCAGGAGGGGCATCGCTTGGGCTCGTTAGTGTAGCCTTTGGACTGGAAGAACTCTTGTTCCGCCGCGCTGAAGGTAAAGGTAGTACTACAATCGGAACACTGAAGTGACTTGTCCTCTATACTCAACGGATGACCTCCTTTCTTCGTTAGTTGGTTAGAGCTAAGGTCATCCGTAGCGGGGTCGAGATTAAGTTGTTTAACTGCATATGTGATAACCTAGACTGAAAACCACCGCAGCTATTATATAACGGGCTAAGGCAATTTGCAATAGTGCTTTAGTAATATTTTTAGCAACAGGCAGTTTCATATCTTTGCCTCACCCCCGCCAGTGCCGGTTGGCCGTTATTGAATAGAGTTTACTTCGTCCAGGATATTGAGCTATACTACTGTTAAATTAATAGAAAGGGAGGTAAACGATGGCAAATAAGAAAATCGTTTATTCGGACAAACTGGCACCGGCAAGAAAGAGGTTTGCCTATTCGCATGCTATTAAGGTAGGTAACACTATTTACTTAGCCGGTCAGGTGGCCAGAGATAAAAACCACGTGATATGCCATAAGCGAGACTTTTTGGGCCAGATTGAGATGGTCTTTGAGAATATGAAGGACGTGCTGGAGGTAGCCGGCGCCAGCATGCAGGATGTGGTCAAATTGAACTTTTTTAACCGGCATCTCTGGGACATAAATAAGATGATGCCCGTGTTCCGTAAGTATTTTGGCGACCACGTACCGGCGATGACTTCTGTTGAGGTAGTTCAGCTATGGCATCCTCACATCCTCGTCGAGGTCGAGGCAATAGCTGTCGTTGGCGAGGACCAGATAATATACGAGGGTAAAGAGGTACCGGGCGTAAAATACGGTAAGCGCTATACCGTGCCCGATAGCACCGAGCCAGAATAGGTTCGAACTGGACGGCCTACATCTTCCTGAGCCTGGTAGCCAAATCGGCGCTGGCCTGGCAGGTCTTCGCCGGGACGCTGCGCCCGGTGTAGGCCTATTTCTTTACGGTAAACCCGGCTGCCTCGAGGACCTTGACCATCTCGGCCAGGTCCTTGCCCTGCTTCTGGCAGCCCTGGGGAATGGTTGTCACCCGGCCGATGGTGTTGCGGGTGATAGCGTTGGCGACGCCCAGGAAGCCCTGCTCCTTAAGGATGCCGATAAGCTCCGGGTACTCTTCGGTAAGCTGGTAAACGCTTTTACTTAAATCAATCTCTTTCATCCAGCAACCTCTTTTCTCCCTCCAGCCGCTTGATGCCGGTGATGTCCTGGGTGACCTCGAGGGTGCCCAGGTAGCGGCCCCGGCCGTCCCGGACGGCAAAGTACCGGATGTACACCAGCTTGCCGTCCAGGTCAATCCAGAAATCGCAGGAGTCTTTCTTGCCCTCTTTGAACGATGCGAGAATCTTTTCCACGACGTCCAGGCTCTGCGGCGGGTGGCAGTTCTGCACCTGGCGCCCGATGACGGACTTCGTCCGGCTGAAGATACGGTCCTTGCCCTCGGAGAAGTACCGGACCTTGTCCTCGCTGTCCACGAAGGTAATATCGATGGGTAGGGTGTTGAGCAGGGGCGCCAGCCCCTCCAGCCGGATTGACCCCGTGGAGAGCTGGATGGTATCATCGCGGAACATCGTTACTTCCAGGAGAGACTTCTGGAGCTCCTTCACCAGGTCGGTGGTCTCCGCCGGCGTCTCGATGAAGACATAGCCGATGTCACCGCTCTCCCGCAGTATCTCCACCCAGTCGGCGGCGTCCAGCTTCTCCAGGGAGGTGGGGAAGAGGATGTTCTCCTCCTTGAAAATCATCCCCGGCACCTCCTCCGCCAGCGGGTCGAGGGTATCTTTTTTATAGGCTTCAAACTTGCCCGGACTATCAATTTCGTCAAGCTCTTTCAGGGCCTTTTTGAGCATGTCCCGTATCTCGTTGTCCTTGCCCCACATCACCTTGGAAGGCCCCATGAAGCCCTTTTTCTCCAGGAAGGGGAAAAGGAGCTGCTCCTTCCGCTCGTAGTGCTTCTCGATGCCCCGCAGCTTCAAAAGTAGATTTTGAAGCTCCTTCTTCAGCGCCGGGAGTGCCCCGGCCTTTCCTTTCTCCGCCGCCTTTTTCAGGGAGTCCACCACCTTTTCAATTTCGCGGTTTTCCAGCTTGAAGAGATAGACCGGGTGGGAGGGTGACGTCTCCTGCACGGCGGCTTTCTCCAGGGCCGACTGGAAAATCAGGGCATGGACGTTACAGAACTTCTTTATCTCCTCCGGGGAGAGGCCCTCGTCGATGAGGCCCTGCTCAATTTCGGCGATTTCCGACGAGGTGACGTTGCCTACTTCCTTCTCGAACCTCTCCCTGGCCGCCTCGGCGGACAGACCTTCGTGCAGCTTGACGATGATGTCCTTCATTACCCGCTGCTTGGCCTCTTTACTTAACGTTTCCATCTACTGCCACCTCCTTTTCCAGGGTACGCTCTAGTATATAAAATAAAAATGTCAGGCAACAAGCCAGGCGGCGGAAAAGCCGACGCTCTTTGACATCGGGGGCGGGAAATTTCCATACTGGTGAGGCCACGGGAGCTGCCCTGCCCCTTCTGCCCTCCCCTGGTGGAATAAATCACGCCCCGCTTCGCGCCCGAACTCGTCCCCGATGGCGTCATCCGCCGCGGAGGGCTTGAAGAATAACTTGGTGGACTGAAAATACCGCGGCAGTACCTTAAGACTATTTACAAAGGGCGATTTTGGTGTATAATATTATAGGAATTATATTTCCTGTAATATGTTTCCTGTTTATAAAGCACTCCAGTGGATAGCCAGGCTGTAAGGCCAGGCTAAATTTTTGCAAAAAAGGAGGGTAAGCCTCACATGGGACACAAAGCTCCAGCCAAACCCGCCGTCTCATCCAGACCCGGGCATGCGAAGCCATCCGAGCCAAAGAAGAAATAATAAGGATAAAGGATTTCAATTTAGGGGAGTCTCCATCACGGGCACGATTCCCCTAAATTATTTAGATGGACAACTCAAGCCCTCCGCAAAACATCCCCGACCCGATGGCCTGCCGGCGCTGCGGCGTCTGCTGCACCCGGCACCAGGCCCAGGTCAGGCCCGACGAGGTGCGGCGCATCGCGGCCTTCCTGGGAATAACCCAGGACGACTGGGAGCGACTTTACGCCGACCCGCGCTGGGACTATAACGACTACCGGCTGATACGCCACGTCAGCGGCGCCTGTGTTTTCCACCTGGACGGCGGCGGCGCGGCCTCCTGCGCCGTGCAGCCCGTCAAACCCGCCTGCTGCGCCAACTGGCAGCCCGGCCCGGATAAAAGAGAGTGCCGCGAGGGCCTGCTGAAGTTATCGCCAGAACGAGCGTCTTAGCCTCACCCCCTTATCCCCCTCTCCAACCTGATGCATCACATTAATCGTCAAATAGTCTGGTTGGAGAGGGGGAATTAATTTTGAGAGGGGGCAAAGCCCCCTCTCACTGGCGCACTCCCTGTTATGGGTGGGGGGGAATAAAACTCAGGGCTAAGCCGCTGATGATGCTGGGCGGCCGGGTGGGAATAGATAACAGCCGGGGGGGTGGGGCGAGTTATAGGGGGTTGAATATTCCCACCTACCTCGGGTAGGATAGGAGAAACATCACCGGAGAAGGAACGGGAGAAACGAAGCCATGGCCAATGATGTAGCGGTAAAGAGGACCATCTGCAACTTCTGCGCTTCCGCCTGCGGCGTCCTGGTGCACGTCAAAGACGGCAAAATCGTCAAAATCGAGGGCAACCGCGAGCACCCCATCAGCCGCGGCTATACCTGCCAGCGACTCAAGTACGCCACGCGCTGGCTCTACCACCCGGAGCAGTTGAAGTACCCGCTGAAAAGGGCCGGCGCCAGGGGCGAGGGCAAGTGGCAGCGGTTGACCTGGGAGCAGGCCCTCGACGAGATAGCCGAAAAGCTGCAACGACTTAAGGACAAGTACGGCCCCGAAACCCTGGCCGTGACGGAGGGAACATTGAGGGGGGCGCTCTTCTGGATGCGCTCGCGGTTCTGCTACCTCTTCGGCACCCCCCACAACGTCTTCCATCCCGGCATCATCTGCAGCCTCAACCGCTACGCCATGGGGCAGGCTATCGCCGGGTTCGCCGTCTCCAAGAAGGACGTTGGCGCGGGGTTCGTCGCCGACAATTCCAACTGCATCGTCTACTGGGGCTCCAACGCCACCGAG
>JBDRFW010000052.1:0-22694 GCA_043818415.1 Chloroflexota bacterium
GCCTCGTCATAGGAGTTGGTATGCAGCGACTGCGTGCCGCCGAGCACGGCTGCCAGCGCCTGTATTGTTACCCTGACGATATTATTATAGGGCTGCTGGGCGGTCAGGGTGCAGCCGGCTGTCTGGGTGTGAAAGCGCAGCATGCAGCTGCGGGGATTTTTGGCGCCAAAACGCTCTTTCATTATCTTCGCCCACAGCATCCTGGCCGCCCGGAACTTGGCCACCTCTTCGAGCAGGTTGTTGTGGGCATCGAAGAAGAAGGAAAGCCGCCCGGCGAAGTCGTCGATATTCAGCCCGCGGTCGATGGCCGCCTGCACATAAGCGATACCGTTGGCCAGCGTGAAGGCAATTTCCTGCACGGCCGTGGCGCCCGCCTCGCGAATGTGATAGCCGCTGATGCTTATCGTGTTCCAGCGGGGCATGTTTTGACTGCAATATTCAAAGATGTCTGTGGTCAACCTCATGGAGGGGCCGGGGGGAAAGATATAGGTGCCCCGGGCGATGTACTCCTTGAGGATGTCGTTCTGTATCGTCCCGTCGAGCCGGGCGGGGTCGACCCCCTGCCGTTTGGCCACGGCGATATACATGCACAGCAAGATGGGGGCAGTGGCATTAATGGTCATGGAGATGCTGACCCTGTCCAGCGGTATGCCCTCGAAAAGCACTTCCATGTCCCGCAGCGTATCGATGGGGACGCCCACTTTGCCCACCTCGCCGCGCGCCAGGGGACTATCGGAATCATAGCCAATCTGGGTGGGCAAATCGAAGGCGATGCTCAGTCCCGTCTGCCCCTGTTCCAGGAGGTAGCGGTAGCGGCGGTTGGATTCCTCCGCCGAGGCGAACCCGGAGTACTGGCGCATCGTCCAGAGCCGGCCGCGGTACATGGTGGGCTGGATGCCCCGCCCGAAGGGGTCCTCCCCGGGATAGCCCGGCGACTCTTCGAGGTCGGCCCCCTCCAGGTCGTCGGGGGTGTAGAGGGGTTTGATTTCCAGGCCGGAGGTCAGGGTGAACTTGGGCTGGCGTTCCGGGAAACGCTTGAGGGCCGGCCCCAGGACTTCCTTTTCCCAGCGCTCGCGGCGCTTACCCGGCATCGGCCCCGGCCCCCTTGCCGGACCGGCCCCGGCGGCAGTCCTCGCAGAGGCCGAAGATGGCCACGTGCCGCAGCTCGGCCCGGAAACTGTAATCGCGCAGCAGGATGTCCCGCAGCGACGACAGGGTTGATTCGTCGATATCGATGACCTTGTTGCAGTCCTGGCAGACCAGGTGATGGTGGTGGCCGCTGCCCTCGGCGTGGTAGCGGATTCGGCCCTCCCCCAGGTCAATCTCGTACACCATGCCGAGTCGCTTGAGAAGCTCCAGCGTCCGGTAGACCGTCGAGATATTGACGTGCGGGTAACTGGCGGCCACCTGGGCGTAGATTTCCTCGGCGCTGATGTGGTCTTCGCTGCCCTCGATGGCCGAGAGAATCATCAGCCGCTGGGGCGTCAGGCGGTAGCCCTTCTGGCTTAGCCTGCCGACGATACCGCTCGTCTCGTGCATGACGCTGCTCCCCCGGTGTGTTTATTTCTGTATGAACAATAGCAAAACCGGCGCTTTATTACAACCGAGGGGGAGCCATTAAGACTCCCCCTCCGGCAACTTAACTCAGCGGGCGACCCTACTTCCGCCTGGTCGCCAGGTCCTTCACCACGGAGTCCAGGCCAAGCTCTTTCAGCTTCTTCTCGGTGGGGATGCCTTCCTTCGTCCAGCCGCGCAGCTGGTAGTATTTATCGAGGAACTCGTCATGATGGCTCACCATCTGCCCCTCCCCCGGGGCCTCCCGGGTATGGAGCGGCTCGGTGCGCATCCGCTGCGGCAGGTAGTCCTGCTTACGGGTGAACCCCTCGCGCACGTTGAAGGCCCTCTCCAGGTTCCACATGCGCTCCCCCACTTTACCGAGGTAGGTATTATCCGCCAGCTTATCGATGCCCCGGGCGGCCGCCACCATCTTTCCGAAGAGCTGGGGGGCCCAGCCCCAGCCGGCGGAGAAGGCGCAGGCAATCCCGGTTTCCTTCCAGGCGGTGCCGTCCTGGTTGAAGATAACGATGTCCGGGTTCTCCTCGGAGAAGCGGTCGACGGGCCTCGGCACGATGGCGCCGAAAACCTCCTGGGCGGCATACCCGTAGCAGTGGCTGGCCCCGACGTTGGCGGTGGCGTAGTTATAGCCCTGGGACTTGGCGCCCCTCGGCTCGTAGGCGGGCAGCTCCAGCCCCTTGACGTGGATGGCGTAGGCCTCCGCCCCCCCGCCGATTTTCTCCGCCGCCCGCATCGCGCCCTCCGCCAGGAGGTCGCCGATGCCCTCGCGCCGGGCTATCTTCCCGATGAGCTTCACCATCGGGGCGGGGTCGCCGTATTTCAGCTCCAGGCCGTCGAGGTCCGACTTCTTGAGCAGGCCCTTCTCGTAGCACTCGTAGGCGAAGCCGATGCAGCTGCCGATGCTGATGGTATCCAGCCCGAGGTCGTCACAGAGCTGGTCAGCGGCGATGCTGGCCTCCCGGCTGAGGCTCTCGATCGGGCCGGTAAACGCCCAGATGCTCTCGTACTCCGGCCCCTCGCTGTGGGCGCCGGCATAGGGCCCGGTCTTCACGGTGTGCACCTTGCCGCACCGCGCCGCGCAGGAGTAGCAACCGATGTCCCCCGTCCTGAGCTTGCGGTACTCGGCGCCGGTAATCTGCTGGTAGCCTTCCTGCTGCCCGTACTTGAAGTTCCGCACCGGATAAATCCCGATGCTGTTGGTGACGTCCTGGGTGGTGGTGGTGCCCCACTCCTTGTGGTGCTTGAAGCCGGGGTTTTTGAGGATGGCGCTGACCTGCTCCTTGGCCAGTTTGTCATAGGCTTCGGGGTCGGCCAGCGTAAGCTTGCGCGCGGCGGTGACGGCCACCGCCTTGAGGTTCTTGGAGCCCATCACGGCGCCGGTGCCGCAGCGTCCCGCCGTCCGCCGGTCGCTGACGACGGCCGCGTATTTCACCAGGTTTTCCCCGCCCGGGCCGATGCAGGCGGTGCGGGTATTCTTCCCGTGCTGCTCCGCCAGCCACGATTGCGTTACCCTGGTGTCCTTCCCCCACAGCTGACCGGCATCCAGAATCTGGCAGCCGTCCGGGGTGAGGTGAAGATAGACCGGCTGGCTGGCCTTCCCCTCGACGATGATTACCTCGTAACCGGCGAACTTCAGCCACGCCCGAAGTCGGCCCCGCACACCGAGCGGGCCCAGGCCCCGGTCTGGGGGCTCTTGGTACAGGTCATCCACCGCGATACCGCCTGGGCGGTGTTGCCGGCCAGGGGGCCGGCTATCATCAGCAGCTTGTTAGCCTCACCGAGGGGTTCCACGCCCGGGGCCAGCTCGTCGTAGAGGTACCTGATGCCGTAGCCCCTCCCCCCGATGAAGTCCTCCGCCACCTTTTGGGGGACGGACTCCGTGGCTATCTTGCCGCTGGACAGATTTACCCTGAGAATCCTGCCGGTGTTTACCGTCATGTTGCCTCCCAGGCGCAACGCCTTCGTTTTATTAGCTGTATATATATTAAGGTAACCGCTTATCCACCCACCATGACATAGGTGATATGGAGCTTATCGCCGTCCCTGACCGGCTTGGCCAGCTCGCCGGGGTAAGCGCTCTCCCCGTTGATAAAGACGTTGAGGCCCTTGAGCAGCTTGCCGTTCTTAGTGAACAGCCTCGACTTAATCTCGGGGTATTGCCGCACCAACTCGTTGAGGCACTCCCCGACGGTGCTGCCGCCGGCCTCGAAAATCTTAGCACTGCCGGTCAGGTGCTGGAAAAAGGGCGGTATATTGATTTCAACGGTCATGCTTCCCCTAACACGATTATATCACCTGAGATCGGTAATGATGCAAAAGTTCAGGCCTCGTACTCCTTCCCACCCCCGTCAGAACGGGTTCAGCCAGATGCCGCGCCTCATCTTAACATAGCAGGCCGCCGGCGGGTAGGTCAGGACGAAGCCTATCACTACCATGATAAGAGCCAGCACGAACAGGCTGTAGATGACGCCGAGCGAGGACGCCGTCCACGGGAAAGGCTCACCATTGCCCGAGCCGAGCAGGAGCGCCGCGAGGTTGAGCAGCAGAAAGGGCAGGATGATGCAGCCGATTCCCGACAGGGCCAGCTTGAGGTCGGAGACGCTGAGCCGGACGTTGGAGGCGACGCAGATGGACAGGTAAAGGAAGACCCAGAACTGCCATCCGGCCAGGTTCTCGAGGGTGAATATCGAGGCGGCCAGGGCCAGCGACGAGCCCCGGAGGATGGCCAGGTAGCCCCCCGGGGTGTTGATGTTCTCGACCCCCCTGACCCCGGCTAAAATGGCGTCCCAGGCCCGCGAACTGCCCGGGATGAGGAAGTAGAACGTGGCCAGCAGGGCCAGACACCCCAGCAGCACCGGCCCGATGCCGATGAAGAAGTTCCCCAGGATGTGCCAGGGATTAGAGCGGTTCCAGGTATGGCTGACGTAGCCCAGCGTGCCCGTCACCGGCTCCGGCTTGAAGAACTCTATCTTGACGATTTTATGCAGGAAAATCACGCAGAACAGGGCGTGGCCCAGCTCGTGGATGGGCGTGCCCAGCCAGGCCACCAGGTAGACGCCCTTCCTCCCGAAGGCCCTCTCCAGAGATTTGAACGTCAGCTGGGAGAAGAAATGTATCAGCAGCCCGAAGATGAAAACGCCGGCGAAGAGGGAGGCCATCTGCCCGAAGGTCGCCAGCAGGAGGTCCTTGATAAAAAGAAGCACGGTCATGGTCGGTTAGATAATATCCGCACCACCGGGGACTGTCAAGGAAAGGCCACCGGCGTTCCCTCCTGTAAAGATGCCCTTTTGAGCGTGGGCGATATTTGACACGGTGGGCTCACTGTGCTATAAATTTTGACGACCACCCTATTATTTCAAGATTTAACATAGCGGGAGGCGCAACGATGTCTTTCATGATTGGCGTGGATACCGGGGGCACCTTCACGGACGGCTTTTTCACCCGCAACGGCGACCTGAGGACAGTCAAAGTACTGACGACACCGCATGATTTAACGGTCTGCCTGGCCGACTGCCTCCGGGAGGGCGCCCGCCAGTTCGGGGTTTCCGTGCAGGACATGCTGGCGGAAACGGATATCGTCCGCTACTCCACCACGGTCAGCGTCAATACCATCATCCAGAGGGTCGGGTCTAAAATCGGGCTGCTGGTCACCCGGGGCTTCAAGGACTCTTTCTACTCTCCGGACGTCTCCAAAATAGAGCCGATTTTCTCCTTCGTCGGCAAGGACATGATTGAGGATGTCATCGAGGAGATTGACGCCAGGGGCAAGGTGGTCAGGCCCCTGGACGCGGAAGACCTGATTGCCAAGATGCAGTACCTCATCGACATGGGCGCCCGCGCCATCGTTGTCAGCCTGAACAACTCGGACGTCAACCACGCCCACGAGCGGGAGATACGGGCCATCATCAAGGAGCACTCCCCGAGCTACTTCCTGGGGAGCATCCGGGTGCTGCTGGCCTCCGATATCTCCGACCACCCGGATGCCTTCTACCGCACCAACGCCGCTATCCTCAACGGCTATATCCACGATGCCATGGTCCGCTACCTCTACCGCTCGGAGGACGACCTCCGGGCCAACCTCTACACCCGGCCCCTCATGGTGGGGCACTCGCACGGGGGCACCGCCCGGGTAGCCAAGACCCGCGCCATCGATACCTACTCCTCCGGCCCGGTGCTGGGTGTCTTCGGGGCGGAGCTGGTGGGCAAGCTGCACGGCTTCAGCGAGGTCTTCGCCGTGGACGTCGGCGGCACCAGCCTGGACATCGGCATCATCCGCGGCGGCAGCCATAACTACAGCCTCACCCCCGTCATCGCCGACCTCCCCGTGAGCGTCCCCATGATTGTCACCGAGTCGGTGGGACTGGGCGGCTGCTCCATCGTCAAGCTCGACAGCGCCGGCGGCGTGCAGGTGGGACCGCGCAGCGCCGGCGCCAGCCCCGGACCGGCCTGCTTCAACCGCGGCGGCACCGAGGCCACCGTCACCGACGCCGATGTCGTCCTCGGCTTTATCGACCCCGATAATTTCCTGGGCGGCCGGCTCAAGCTGAATAAAGACAAGGCCACGGCCGCCATCAAGCGGAGAATAGCCGACCCCCTTAAAATCAGCGTGGAGGAGGCGGCGTACCTGATTAAGGAGACCACGGAAAAGAATATCCACCGGGAGCTGGTGGACTTCATCAAGGAGAAAGGGGTGGATACGGACCGCCTCAACGATTTCGCCCTGGTGGCTTACGGGGGCGGCGGTCCCACCCGCTACGCCGGGTTCATCGGCGGCCTGAAGTTCGGCAGGGTGCTCACCAGCCCCTACGCCTCCACTTTCTGTGCCTTCGGCTTCTCCACCACGGACCTCATCCACCGCTACTCCAAGTACACCAGCACCACCCTGTTCGACGGCTCCAAATACCTGTCCGACTTCAAGAAGATTAACCAGACGGTGAAGCAGCTCATGGATATCGCCCGGAGGGATATCCAGGGGGAGGGCTTCTCGGCGGACGAGGCGGCCTACTACCTGGAGCTCTTCGGCGACGGCGCCCTGGCGGGGCAGGTGGTGAGGTCGGAGAAGGTGCAGCTCGATGACGAGGCCGACGTCAAGAGCATCTGCGCCCAGTTCGGCGGCCAGGGTAAAATAACCATCGCCAACCTTATCCTCAACGCCCTGGTGCCCATGCCGCACTTCGAGTTGACCCGCTCCCCCCTGGCTTCGGAGAACCCCTCCGCCGCCCTGAGGATGGAGCGGGACGTCTTCTGGTCGCCGCAGACCGGCTACAAGAAGACCCCTATTTATAATAGAGAGCAGCTGGTGGCCGGCAACCGCGTCAACGGCCCGGCCGTCATCGAGGCCAAGGACACCACCTACGTCATTCCGGAAGGGAAGTCCTATTCAATCAGCGAATATTCACACGGCGTTCTTGGGGAGGTATAGCGATGAAGAGAATACCCATTACCGAGACGGTGGAGATTGACCTGGACAAGGAGATGTGGTGCTGCAGCCAGTGCCACGCGGAGATACACCCGGCCCGGGAGTCCTACGTCAAGGGCTGCCTGGTCTACGAAAGACCGGCCGCCGAAATCTACGGCCCGGCCATCCCCGTGAAGTCCAACTCCGCCTCTATTTCCCACGCCCCCCAGCCGGACTTCATGAGGGTGGTGGAGTTCTACTGCCCGGAGTGCGGCTCCCTGATGACCGTCCAGTACCTGCCGCCGGGCCACCCCGTTACCCTGGAAATCGACCTGGACATCGATAAGCTCAAGAAAAAGCATGCCGGGTAGTCCCTATGAACTCTAAAACCGCCTTCAGGAACACCTTTAAGCTGCTCAACGGCGAAAGGCCCGTCTACGTACCTTTCGTTTACGGGCTGGCGGCTAAAATAAGCCAGATGCCCCTGGAGGAGATAGTGATGGATGCCAGCTACTATACCAGCTCGCTGGAAGAGGCCTGCGGCCTGCTCCGGTACGACGGCATCGTCACCGGCTACGATGCCACCCTCGAGGCGGAGGCCTTCGGGGCGGAAGTCGAGTGGCCCGGCGACTACGCGGCACCGCAGCTAGCCCCGGACAGCCGACCCGGACTGAGGGAGGTGGACCCCGCGGCGAGCCCCCGCCTGCCGGTGCTGCTGGAGGTCACCAAGCGTATCGTCATGTCTCGCGGCAAAGATGTCGCCATCGTCGGCGTGCTCACCGGGCCGGTCTCCCTGGCCAGTATGCTCACCGGCGACCAGAACGGCGCCGCAGTGACCGCCATCCCGCTGGCGGGAAACCTGCTCATGAAGCTGGTCAAGAGCCTCGGCGACCTGCGGGTGGACGCCGTCTTCTTCCGGGAGGACATCCCCGGCGCCGACTATCCCAGGAGGCTGGCGGCCCACCAGGCGCCCTATGCCGCTGTTTACAACACCCTCTTTAACCTCGTCAGGCATTATAACGCCTTCCCGGCGGTCATCCTCAAAGACATACCGCTGGATTATATTACCGGACTGCATAAGATGATAGCCCCCGGCGGCATCGCCCTGCTGGGGCAGAGGCTCGACGATAACAGCCTGGCCAGCGTGCAGGAGCTTTCCGCCTCGCTGAAGGTTGCCTTCGGCCTGCCGCTGCCGGTGGCCGACCCCGACCTTTTAAAGAGCCAGTATGACATCATCAGCCGGTTCATCGGCGGCCATAAGCCGACGGGGCTTTTTTACGTCAGTGACGGCGAGATTCCTGAAGATACGCCCCTGGATACCCTTCACGACCTGGCGGCGAAAATTAACAGCGCCTGAATAGTTGCGCAGGAGGCACAGGATGGGATATATCGTTAACGTTGATGTCGGCGGTACTTTTATGGACTTCTTCGTGGCCAAGGGTGGAGACTACGTCACCACCAAGGTACCCACCACCGCTTACGAGCTGGGGGTGGGGTTCGTCCGGGGGCTGGAGGAGTGCGCCGAGAAAGACGGCAAGACGCTGGAGCAGTTCCTGGCGGAAACCGATGTCATCAAGTACTGCACCACTATCGGCACCAACATCCTCATCGAGCATACCGGACCCAAGCTGGGGCTTATCACCACGCGCGGGTTCGAGGATACCATTTTCATCGGCCGGGGACGGCAGTGGGCCGACGGCCTCCCCCTCGCCGACGTCCAGGACGTTACCTCCATCGCCAAGCCGGAGCCGCTGATTCCCCGCAAGTTCGTGGTGGGCGTCCGGGAGCGCATCGACTACGCCGGCAACGTCGTCATGCCGCTGGTCAAGGAGGACGTCCTGGAGCAGCTCCGCTACCTGGTGGACAAGGGTGTGCGCGGCTTCGTCGTCAGCCTCCTGTGGTCCTTCGTCAACCCCGTCCATGAAAGGCAGATAAGGGCCATCATCGAGGAGGAGTTCCCGGAGGTGTACCTGGGCAACATGCCCATCATCCTGTCGTCGGAGATTTCGCCCAAGGAAGGCGAGTACGTCCGGACGATGACGGCCATCGTCAACGCTTATATCCACATCGGCTTCGTGGAGCAGATATCCGCCCTGTGTTCGGACCTGCTGGACAAAGGGTTCAAGAAGCCCCTCCTCCTCTGCGATAACGTCGGGGGCTGCGCCAAGGTCGCCCGCACCAAGGCCATCGCCACCTACGGCGCCAGCCCGGTCAGCGGACTCTGCGGGGCGGCCCGCCTCTGCACCAGCGTCGGCCTGCCCAACGTCGTCTTCTGCGATACCGGCGGCACCAGCTTCGACGTCGGCCTCATCACCGACGGCTCCATCACCCACTACGACCTCTACCCCACCGTGGACCGCTGGCGGACGCAGATAACCGCCATCAAGATAACGTCCATCGGGGCCGGCGGCGGCTCCATCGCCTGGCTCAATCCCCTGCTGGGCAACCGCCTGGAGGTCGGCCCGGCCAGCGCCAAGTCCCTTCCCGGACCGGCCTGCTACGACCTCGGCGGGGAAAACGCCACCGTCACCGATGCCGACGTCGTGCTGGGCTACGTCAACCCGGACTACTTCCTTGGCGGCAAGTTCAAGCTCAACAAGGAAAAGGCCTTCCAGGCCCTCAAGGACATGGGGAAGAAATCGGGCTGGGACGAGGTCACCACGGCCATGATGATTAAGAAGGTCGTTGACGCCAAGATGGGACAGGAGATATTCAAGGAGGTGGCCCTCATGGGTTACGAGCCCGCGGATTTCACCGTTTTCGCCGGGGGCGGCGCCGGGCCGGGCCACTGCTGCGGCGTAGCCGCCGCCGGCGACATGAGTAAAATCATCGTCCCGCCCATGTCCTCCGTCGCCGGGGCCTACGGGGCCTCCACCCTGGACGTCGTCCACACCTACGAGAAGTCGCGCAACACGCGCCTCTTCGACTACGCCAAGGGGACATATTTCAACGACTACGCCTGGTTCAACTCGATTATCGAGGAGCTGCGGGAGCTGGCCATCAAGGACATCGTGCTGGAGGGGTTCAAAGAGGAGCAGGCCACTTTCCGTCTGGAGCTGGAGATGAGGTACGGGATGCAGTGGCGCTATACGCCGGTAGAATCGCCCCTCCTGCTGGTGCACAGCGAGGAAGACGTCAAGGCCGTCTGCGACCGCTTTACCGAGGAGTTCAGCCGGATGTACTCGCCGGAAGCGGCCTTCCCCCAGGGCGGCGTGGAGGTGGAAACCTACCGGCTCTTCGTCTACCTCAAGCTGCCGCACTTCGAGCTGACCCGCACCCAGGCCGTCGGGACGAAGTCGGCTAAGGACGCCCTCAAGGGACAAAGGGAGGCCTATTGGGAAAAGCTCGGCGGCTATAAAAATACCAATATTTACCAGTGGGACCTGCTCAAGGGCGGCAACCTCATCGAGGGGCCGGCCATTATAGAGTCGGAGAACACCACCGTGGTCATCGAGCCGGAGTGGACCTTCTCGATGGCCCCGGAGCTTTACGGGATTATCAGCCATAACCACCATTAGTCACCGGCGGGATATGAATACGAAAGAGGAGGGTGGCAATGCCAGGGGCAATAGATTATGAGATAGGCAAGAGACTACACCCGGAACCTCCCACGAAGGAAGAGCTCGAGAATATGAAGGACATCGAGCCCACCTCGGCGGGCATTTTCCTCCACAAGCTGCACACCATCGCCTCGGAGGGCAACGAGACGCTGGTCAAGCTGGGCGCCAGCACCGGCTGCCGCTGGGGAGACACGGCCTGCGCCATCTATACGGAGTCGGGCGACAGCGCCGTCTGCGCCTCGGGCCTCTATTTCCACTCGGTGCTGGGTTCCACGGACATCAAATATATCATGAAGTACTGGCTCAAAGACCCCAGCGTCGGCGTCAAGCCGGGGGACGCCTTCTTCTGCAACTCGCCCTATATCCGTGGCACCCATCCCCCGGACATGGGTATCTACGCGCCGATTTTCTACAAGGGTAAGCTGATCTGCTGGACAGGGGCCGTGGTCCATACCGGGGAGTGCGGCGCCTGTGAGCCCGGCGGCATGCCCACCGGCTCCCGCAGCATGTACGACGAGGGCCTCCAGGTCCCGGCCCTGAAAATCGCTGAGAACTACCGGATGAAGGAAGACGTCCTCAACTATTTCAACCACATGGTCCGGGACCCCCGCGCCCTCACCCTGGACATCAAGGCGAGAATGGCCTGCCTCAGGGTGGTGGAGAAGCGCCTGATGCCCGTCATCGAGAAGGCCACCCCCGAGTACGTCACCGGGATCCTCCGCTACGTCATCCAGGTCACCGGTGAGGCCGCCCGCAAACGCATCAGCACCTGGAACGACGGCACCTACCGCTTCGTCCAGTTCATCGACGCCGTCGGTATCCTGCACCGCCTGACCAAGGTGGCTGTCAAGCTGGAGAAAAAGGGAGACCACCTCTACTTTGACTACGACGGCAGCTCGCCGGAAGTGTTGGACCGGGTGGCCAACTCCCCGGGTACGGGCGTCATCGGCGTGAACACGGTCTACCTGCTGGGCCACCTTTTCTACGATTTGCCTCATAACTCCGGCATACTGGAGCCAATGTCCTTCAAGCTGCCGGACGACAGCATCGTCAACGCCAGCCGCGAGTCCCCCAAGGCCGGCTGCGCTTACGTCCACGAGGCGGGTTCCCTGGCCGTACAGTACGTCTTACAGAACGCGATTTATGCCACCTCCCCGGAGCGTACCGAGTGCGCCGGCAACCGCGGGTTCGATACCCTGTCTTACGGCGGCGTCAACCAGTACGGTGAGCCCTTTGCCGATGCCGGCGCCGAAATGAACGGCATCGGGTTCGGCGCGCGGAGCTACAAGGACGGGGTGGACGTGGCCGGGGCCTACTTCGCCCCGCTGACCTCGGAGCCGGGCGAGGTGGAGAGCCTGGAATCGCATTTACCCTTCCTCTACCTTTACCGCGGCTTCCACCAGGACAGCTGTGGCCACGGCAAGTTCCGCGGCGGTGTGGGCATGGACTACGCCGTTAAGGTCCACGCCGTCCCCAGCACCGCGCTGGGCACCTGGGGATTCGGCTCGCTGATAACGCTCACCCAGGGCCTCTTCGGCGGCTACGGCGTCCCGGCGCTCCCCTTCCTGACGGTGAGGGGCTCCAACCTGGACGGGCTGCTGAGCCATACGGATGCCACCATCCCCAGCTCCGCCCGGATGCTCTACCAGGACCAGGCAATCAAGGGCCATTATATCCTGAGAGGGTATCCGTGTGTCGCCGAGCCCACCAGGGAGGGCGACCTCGTGGCCGGGGGCACCGGGGGCGGCGGCGGCTACGGCGACCCCATCAACCGCGACCCTGCCCTGGTCATGAAGGACCTGGAGAATGGCGTCATCTCTCACTGGGCGGCCCGGAATGTATATAAAGTAGTTTACGACGAAAAAAGGCTGGCCGTGGACGCGGAAAAGACCCGGGCCATCCGCGATGCCGAGAAGCAGGACCGGAAAAAGCGTGGTAAAAAGTTCGCCCAGTTCGAGAAGGAGTGGCTGAAGAAAAAGCCCAGCGACGAGGTAATCGAGTACTACGGCACGTGGCCGGAAACCAAGTACGAGTCCTTCTCCTATTTCGGCCTCTGGCCCGGGGTAAAGGGTGATAAATAAAGTCGTCGGCAGCGCCCGGGAGGCCCTGGCCGATGTCTTCGACGGCGCCGTGATACTCTGCGGCGGCTTCGGGTGCGTCGGCGGGATGCCGGCTACGCTTTTCCGCGCCCTCTCCGAGGTGCCGGCCAAAAACCTGACCCTGGTCGGCAACGCCCCGGTGCTCGGCGTCCTGGCCCAGAAAACGGCCGCCCGCACCATGCAGGTGCCGGACTGGTTCGCCGACGGCGAGCTGCTGCTGAAAAACGGCCAGGTAAGCAAGCTGATTGTCTCCGTGCCGGCCATGGCCATCTACCGCCTGGAAGAGCCCTTCCCCATCGTCAAGGCTTTACAGGCCGGGCAGGACATTGAAGTCGAACTCGTGCCCCAGGGCACGCTGGCCGCCCGGATGAAGGCGGCCAGGGCGGGCATCCGCGCCTTCTATACCCGCACCGGCACCGGCACCTTCCTCCAGAAGGGGAGAGAGGTGCGGCAGTTCGACGGTAAGGACTACCTGCTGGAGGAAGCCATCCGGGCCGACTTCGGGATTATCTGGGCGTATAAAGGCGACCGCCACGGCAACCTGGTCTACCGGGGCACATCGCGCAGCTTTAACGCCACCGTGGCCGGGGCCGCCAAAGTCACCGTCGCCGAGGTCGACGAAATCGTCGAGCTGGGCGCCATCGACCCCGAAGCCGTGGCCACCCCCGGGATATGGGTCGACCGCATCGTCAGGAGGGCCGTATGAGCACGCCGAAACACCGGCTGGACGAGCAGACCATCGCCATACGCGTCGCCAGGGAGTTTCAGAACGGAATGTACGTCAACCTGGGCGGTGGTATTCCCACGCTGGCCGCCAACTTCGTCGCCGAGGGCCGGGAGGTCATCTTCCACACGGAGAACGGCGGGCTGGGCTACGGCGGCATCGCCACCACGGAAGAGGCGGACTGGGATATGTTCAACGCCAGCTTCCAGCCGGTGACCTACGCGCCCGGCATGAGCTTCTTCGCCCATGACGAGGCCTTCGATATGATCAGGGGCGGTAAAATCGACCTCTCCGTATTAGGGGCCATGCAGGTCTCGGAAAAGGGCGACCTCGCCAACTGGGCCATCGGCAACATGGCCGATTATAACGGCGACGTCGTCGCCTGGATCCGGACGGGACGCTTTCCCCCCGGCATCGGCGGGGCCATGGACCTGGCCGTGGCGGCCAAAAGGGTCATCGTGGCCATGAAACACGTCACCAATAAAAACGAACCCAAGATCGTCCGGGAATGCACCTACGAGATTACCGCCCCGCGCTGCGTCTCCCTGATTATCACCGATATCGCCGTCATCGAGGTCACGCCGCAGGGCCTCGTTCTCAAGGAGACGGCCCCCGGCTTCACCCCCGAGGACGTCCAGGCGGAGACCGAACCGATTTTAATAATCGACCCCGACCTCAAGGAAATCGAGTTATAGGAGGTTGTCCGAAAATTGTCATTCCAGCGCAGGCTGGAATCCAGTGGAGTTGGTGTGTGGATTCTGGCCTCCGCCAGAATGACAGAATGACCCGGAAACCGATATTTTCAGACGTCATCCTGTAGTGGTGAAAAAACGGGCAAGGAGTATTTTATGAAGACCAGGGTTCCCTTCCGGGAGGGGCTTTTCGAGGAGAAGGGCGGTAAAGGGGCGCTGCTGGGCGCCCGCTGCCGCGCCTGCGGCCAGGTTATTTTCCCCCCTGCGGAGACCTGCCCGGACTGCCTGGGCAAGGACCTGGAGACGGTGCGCCTCGGCGCCGGGGGTAAGCTCTATAGCTATACCATCGTCCACATGAAGGCCGAGCACTTCACCCCGCCCTACACCGTCGGCTGGATTGAGCTGCCGGAGGGGGTGCGGGTCTTCGGTCAGATACGGGGCTGGCAGGAGCAGCCCCTGGTTACCGGCATGGACATGGCCCTGAGCTTTGAAAAGCTCTGGGACGAAGAGGATAAGGAAGCCATCGGGTACGTCTTCCGGCCGGCCGGGAAGGGAGGAGCGTGAGACCATGAGAGAAGTCGCCATCATCGGGGTGGGCAGCACCGTTTTCGGGAAGCTGCCGGACAGGCTGCCCTACCAGCTCGGCGCCGAGGCCGCCCGGGCGGCGTTGCAGGACGCCGGGGTATCGCCGGAGGATATCCAGTTCGGTTACAGCGCCAACCTTTACGGGGGCATGGTCATCGGGCAGGCGGTCCTCGGCGAAATCGGCATCACCGATATCGAGCTGACCAACATCGAGAACGCCTGCGCCGGCGGGGCCACCGCCCTGCGCAAGGCCTGGTGGGATATCGCCTCCGGCCTGTACGATATCGGTATCGTCATCGGGGTGGAGTCCATCTCCACCAGCCCCATCGCCGGCAAGCCGATAACCCCCGCCCCCGGCGATATCACCGGGGCGCTGGGCATGAACATGGTGGCCCGGTTCGCCCTGGCGCAGCGGCGCTACATGGACACCGCCGGCGTCTCCCTGGAGCAGATTGCCCAGGTATCCGTCAAGAACCACCATCACGGCTGCCTCAACCCCTACTCCCAGTACCGCAAGGAGCTGACCATCGAGGAAATCCTTGCCTCCCGCCCCATCTGCGAGCCGATTACCCTGCTGCAATGCTGCCCGGCCTCGGACGGGGCCGCCGCGGCGGTGCTCGTCGCCGCCGGTAAAGCTAAAAAATATACGGGCAAGCCCGTCTTCATCGCCGCCTCGGTAATAAGAAGCGGCGACTACTCTTTCCGCTGGAAGGACATGACCTTCTCGGACATGACTGATAAGTCCGTCCGCGCCGCCTACGAGATGGCCGGACTGGGGCCGGAGGACATCGACGTCTGTGAGCTCCATGATGCCTTTGCCGTCAATGAGCTCCTGCATTACATCGAGCTGGGCTTCTGCCAGAAGGGCGACGAGGTGCGCCTGCTCATGGACGGCGAGACGGCCCTGGGCGGGCGGATACCCGTCAATACCAGCGGCGGGCTCCTCTCCAAGGGGCACCCCGTCAGTGCCTCGGGGGTGGCCCAGGTAGCCGAGCTCGTCTGGCAGCTGCGGGGCCAGGCCGGCGAACGCCAGGTTTCCGGCGCTAAGGTCGCCCTGGCACATGTCATGGGCGGTGAGGTTACCGGCCTGGAGTCCGGAGCGGTCGGCATCCATATCCTGAAAAAATAGTAGACGAACCAGCAAGGAAGTATTATTCGATTTTGGTTGGTAATGTCATTGCGAGCCGGAGGCGAAGCAATCTCTATAAATCTTGAGATTGCTTCGTCGCTGCGCTCCTCGCAATGACAGCTAAATCAACCAGATGCAAACAGGACCCGCAAGGAGGGCGAGATGGATAGAGTCAAGGGCAAGGTAGCCATCGTCACCGGCGCCGCCAGCGGACTGGGCCGGGCCACCGCCACGCTGCTGGCGCAGGAAGGCGCCCGGGTTATCCTCACCGATATCAACCAGGCCGGCGGCCAAGAGGCGGCCGCAGAGATAAAGTCCCGTGGCGGCGAGGCCGTCTTCGTCAAGCACGACGTCACCAGCGAGAGCAGCTGGACCAGCCTGATGGAGAAGGTCCTGGCAGACCACGGCCGACTGGATGTCGCCGTGAATAACGCCGGGGTCATGATTGTTAAAGAGGTGGAGAACATGACGCTGGAAGAGTGGCGCCGCCTGATGAGCGTCAACCTGGACGGCGTTTTCCTGGGCACCAAGCACGCCATCAACGCCATGAGGAAAGGCGGCGGCGGCTCCATCGTCAACATATCGTCGGCGGTGGGCCTCATCGGCACGTTCGATAACACCTCGGCCTACATCGCCAGCAAGGGCGGGGTCCGGCTGTTCACCAAGGCGGCGGCCCTGGAGTGCTCCAAGGCGGGCCGCGATTACAATATCCGCGTCAACTCCGTCCACCCCGGCATCATCGAGACGCCCCTGACCGCGGCCATGCTCGAAGACCCCCAGCTGCGGAAAAACATGGAGATAAACTACCCCATCGGCTTCCCCGGCCAGCCCATCGACGTGGCCTACGGCGTCCTCTACCTGGCCTCCGACGAGTCCCGCTTCGCCACCGGCTCGGAGCTGGTCATCGACGGAGGCTGGACGGCCAAGTAAAGTTGCCTGCCTTTAACACGGTCGCCGGGCAGGTACGGATTTCCCCGCGACGCCGTTCCGCCGGGGTCACTCTCCCGCCGACCCGAAAAATAGCGGGGTCGTTTATATCGCTTAAATAGGGTATTCTCATTGGTAAAGACAGGGTGTAATTTCATTCCAGACTGCCTATCAGATGGGATAAAATAATAGGGAGTTATCATGAATATCGCCGTAATACCACTTATTTCCTGCATCGTCAGCCTCATTTTTACCATTAGCGTCCTCGACCAGTATTTCGCCAGGAAAAGGCCCTACCAGCTCATCTGGGCCATCGGCCTGTTCATGTACTTTATCAGCACTTTTACCGAGTTCTGGGTGGGGATGTGGGGCCTGAACCAGGTAGTTTATCGGGTCTGGTACCTCATCGGGGCCGTTTTCGTGGCGGCGTACCTGGGCATGGGCACCATCTACCTGCTGGTGCGGCGGCGCATTTCCCATATCATCATGGCCGTTTTACTGGTGGCCTCGGTCTATGCCACCGTCAGGGTCTTCGCCGCTGACATCGATGTGAGCAGTCTGACGGCTCTCTCGGGCGTGGCCATGCCCCCGGCGGTCAGGCTGATGACGCCCTTCTTCAACACCTTCGGCACGCTGGCCCTGGTGGGAGGGGCCATCTACAGCGCCTGGACCTTCTGGCGGCGCCGCATCCTGCCTCACCGGGTGGTCTCCAATATCCTCATCGCCGTCGGCGCCATACTGCCGGCCTTCGGGGGACTGCACATCCGGATTGGCGGCGGCATCAACCTCTTCTACGTTTTCGAGCTGCTGGGTATCATTATCATCTTCACCGGCTTCCTGAGGAGCCGGGAGGTGTTCGGTGTTTACCGCGTCCCCCTCGTCCATGGGTTCCAGAGAATATCGGGCGATTAAACCCGGCCCGGCAACAAGCAGTGATGGCCCCGGCGGCCGTCAGAATTACTGATTTCTGGGAAACTGCATGATGAAACCGGAACGCGAACCACGGTGGTTGACCTTGAAACGACTGGCCCTCTGTGCCGTCATCGCTTTTATCCTTACCGTTCCCCTGGTGGCGCTGGACCGCGACGGTGCCCGCGCCCTCGACGAGAACGGCTGCCTCACCTGTCACGGTACGGAGGGACTCTACAAGACCAACGAGGCGGGGGACAAGATATCCCTGTTCGTCGATGAAAAGGCCGTGAACACGGCCGCCCACCGTTATATCGACTGCACAACCTGCCACACCACGGCGCCCCATGACGTGGCCACCCCGCTCACCAAGCTCTCCCTGGCGGAGAAGTGCGGCAGCTGCCACCAGTACGAGTACAAGCTGCACCTAGAGAGCGTCCACGGCCAGCAGCTCCTCCAGGGTAACCCCGACGTGGCTACCTGCGTCGACTGCCACAGCTCGGAGGGCAGCCCCCACAGCGTTATCCGCGTCCTGGAGTACAACGCCCCCACCTACAAGAAGAACATCGCCAATACCTGCGCCAGGTGCCACGACGACAAGGAGCTCATGGCGGACTACGGCATCGTGGAGAAGGTCTACGAGTCCTACATGCGCAGCTTCCACGGCAAGGCGACAGACCTGGGCACCTACCAAATAGGGCAGCAGGACGTGGCGACCTGCACGAACTGCCACGGTTACCACGATGTCCAGAGCGTCAATGACCCGACTTCTCCGGTGGTGGGTATGGACAATCTGTTGAAGACATGCCAGCAATGCCACGTCGATGCCGGCCCCCAGTTCGTCGCGGGTTTCCTGGGGCATAAGGAAGCCTCCACCGAGCACGTCCCCGCCGCTCACTACACGGAGATAATCTTCAGGGTTATTTTAACCACCGTCATCGCCTTCGGTGCCGCGGTGGTAATCGCCGCCATCGTCAGGTTCTCGCTTAGCAGATGGAGGAAATAAGCATGGCTACCGTCGCTCAGGCTATTAACCGGGAACAAGCGGAAGACAGGATTAAGCGCTTTGACGTCCACCAGATAATCCAGCACGCCGGCCTCATGGTCAGCTTTATCCTGCTGGTCCTCACCGGCCTGCCGTTAAAATTCGCTAACCTCGGCATCAGCCAGTGGTGGGTGGGGATATGGGGCGGCCTCGAGGTCACCCGCGCTACCCACCACTTCGCCGCGTGGATGATGGCCGCCGTCTGCGTGTATCACGCGGGCTACCTGATTTATACTCTCCTCGTACTGAAGCGGCCCTTCCCGGTAAAAATCATCCCCGGCCTCCAGGACGTGTTCCAGATTATCGAGGAGATAGCCTATTACCTGGGGATAAGGGAGCAAAAACCGCTGGTAGACCGTTTTAATTGGAAAGAGAAGTTTGATTACTGGGCCATTTTCTGGGGGATGCCGGTCATGTTCATCTCCGGGTTCATCTTGATGTACCCGATCTTCGTCACCAGCTTCCTGCCTGGCTCGGTTGTCCCGACGGCCCTGGTGGCCCACAGCGACGAGGCCATGCTGGCGCTGGTCTGGATTGTCCTGGTGCATGTCTTCTTCAACCACTTCACCCCGAGCCACTTCCCCATCAACACCTCCATCTTCATCGGCAAGGTTGACCGGGAGAAGTACCGCGAGGAGCATGCCCTGGAATACGACAGGATGTTTAACGCCGGGAAGCCGGAAACGGAGGTGGAGCCTTGAGACATCTGCGTGAGATATTTGACGACTGGTTGACACGGGCGGCCGGTATCGTCTTCGTGCTGACCGTAGCCCTGGTACTTTTTAACATTTACTCGGACCTCCCCGGACAGTACCCCGTGTTCGGCGTCTTCAACTTCGGCATGGTGCCGGTCCTTTTCATCGTCGGGGGGATAATCTTCTTTCTGGCCATCTTAAGGAGCTAAATGACGGAAGCTACGCCTGAAATCAGAAGTCGCCACCGCAAGAAGCTCTTTTTCCTCATGTTTGCCGGGGCGATAAGTATTATCCTGCTCGTCATCGGCGGATACCAGCTTATGGAGTTCACGGACTCCACCGATTTCTGCGGTCGCCTCTGCCACCAGGTGATGTACCCGGAATATACCGCCTACCAGGCCTCTCCCCATTCCCGGGTGGCCTGCTCGGAGTGTCACGTCGGTTACGGCGGCGGCTACCTGGTGCGCTCCAAAATCAGCGGCATACCCCAGGTCTGGGCCGTGCTGACCAACAGCTACCCGCGCCCCATTCCCACCCCGGTCAGCAACCTGCGCCCCGCCCGGGAGACCTGCCAGCAGTGCCACCGCCCCGAGCGGTTCGCCGGCGACATCGTGCGCACCCACACCACCTACGACAAGAATGAGGCCAACACGGAGCACGTGGATACCCGCGTCCTCAGGGTCGGCGGCGGCGAGGTCGAAACGGCGCGCGATATCCACTGGCATATCGCCGCCAATGTCTGGTACCTGCCCCTGGACAAGGAACGCCAGGATATCGCCTGGGTCGGGGTGGAAAACCCGGACGGCACCCTGACGGAGTACATCGACCCCGCTCAAGAGGCGGCGGTGACTCCCCAGCGCCTGGCGGAGGAAAAGCGCCTGATGGACTGCGTGGACTGCCATAACCGGGCCACCCACGTCTTCCGCTCCCCGGAGGACCTCATGGACGCGTCCATGGCCCAGGGCAAGATAGACAAGGCCCTGCCTTTCATCAAGGCCAAAGGCATGGAAGCCCTGGACCCGCCCAATTCCAGCCTGGACGAGGCCATCGCCCGGGTTGAAGCCATCCGGGACTATTACCGCGTCTTTTACCCCCAGGTCTACGCGGAGAAGACCGCGTCCATCGACCGCTCCCTGAAAGAGCTGAAGGACATCGCCAGGCTGACCACCTTCCCCACCATGAAAATAACCTGGAAGACCTATGTCAATAACGCCCAGCATAACATCTCTCCGGGGTGTTTCCGGTGCCACGGCAAGCTGGTGGCCACCGCCGATGAGACTCATAGCACCACCATTGATGCCGACTGCCAGGCGTGTCATTACTTTGAAATAAAATAAAACAGGGTGTTTTTGGCGCTATAAGCAGGTATTAATACTCTTAGGTAGCCTGCGTATACTTTGGTATGATTGAAGTGAATTTGTATATAGAATTTGTAAGATGATTAATTATTTGGTTTAATATATTAGCTACCCGATGAAAAAGAGTGTTTTTAGTTCCCATCTATATTAAAATTTTACATTCAGAAAGGAGGATATAGATGCACGAAAACACGGTCAAACACTTGAGGTGGTTCGGGATGGTTGCCCTGATAGCCCTGGTGTTCATCACCATTCTGGCTATCGGCTGTGCCGCCCCTGGCGGCCCTGCTGGCCCCGCCGGCTCTGCCGGACCCGCCGGCCCTGCTGGCCCCGCCGGACCCGCCGGTCCCGCCGGAGCACCGCCGGAAGCTCCCCCGCCGCCGCCCCCACCGGTAACCGTTGACGCGGGTAAGGACCAGACGCTGGAACCCGGCGCGGCGGTAACCCTCACGGCCAAGCCTACCATCAACAATGGCTCCACGGTAACCGGCTACAAATGGACCCAGACGGCCGGTGTCAAGGCCACCCTCTCCGGAACTGACAAGGATACCTTCCAGGTCACCCTGGGTAATGCCGCGGCTTACAAGGCCGAGCTTATCAAGGGCCTGGAGATTCTGGACAGGTGGGGTGTCAAGGGAATTAACCCCCACTCCCTGGAGGGCGCCGAGATAGCCACCTTCAAGGTCACGGTAACTACCTCCAGCGGGACCTATAGTGACATGGTGAACGTCAACGCTCACCTGCCCTATGCCATCACCACCGGCCTCGCCAACGTGGCCCAGGGGATACCGGTACTGCTCACGGGTAAACAGCAGGCTGCCTACGTCTGGAACCTCGCCGCTCCCTCCGGCGCCAAGGCCAGCCTGACCGATGCCGCGACGCGGAACCCCTCATTCACCCCGGACGTCGCCGGCAAGTACACCCTCACCGAGACCAAGAGCGGCGCCACGTTTAACGTCTACGCCGGCACCTGGGCCGGCGCCATCAGCGGCATCGGCGCTGACGGCCGGCCGGACTCCAAAGACTGTGCTGTCTGTCACAACGGCAGCATCGCCTCGGACCAGTTCACTAAATGGAAGGCATCAGGCCATGCTGAAATCTTCACCCAGAACATCGATAACCCCGCCGGCCACTGGAGTCTGAGCTGCGCCGGCTGCCACAGCGTCGGCTACGACGGCAACAACGACAACGGCGGTTTTGACGCTGCCGTTACCGCGGCCGGCTGGAAGGCGCCCCCTCATGGCGACCCGGGCACGTGGAAAGCGATAGTTGAAAAGTACCCGGCTATGGCCAAGACGGCCAACATCCAGTGCGAGAACTGCCACGGCCCCAACGATAAGAGCACCCTCCACGCCAACGGCACCGTGGATATGGAACGCGTTTCCATCAACTCGGATGTCTGCGGCGCCTGCCACGGCGAGCCGGCCCGTCACGGGCGCTACCAGCAGTGGGAAGAAAGCGGCCACGGCAACTTTGAACTGGCCATCGAGGAAGCCGCGGTCGAGAGCCGCGGCGCCACCGCCGGCCACTGCGGACGCTGCCACTCCGGTCAGGGCTTCCTGGCCTGGATAGAGCAGGGTGACCTCAACAAGCGGATTCAAGGCGCCAACGGCGATGCCACCGTCGCGGAACTGACGGCCCTCGGGCTCACCAATGATACCGTTCAGCCGCAGACCTGCGCCACCTGCCATGACCCGCACGATGTCGGCACCATTTCCGGCGAGCCCAACAACACCAAGGTCCGCATCACGGGCGACACCGCGATGCTGCCCGCCGGCTATCAGGCCAAGACCGTGGGCAAGGGCGCTCTCTGCATGACCTGCCACAACACCCGCAACGGCCTGCACAACAACGATAACGCGCCCACCAGCTACTCGGCACCGCACGTTGCCGCCCAGGCCGATGTCCTGATGGGTGAAAACGCCTACTTCGTGGCGGCCTCGCAGCGCTCGCCGCACTCCTACCTCGAGGACACCTGCGTGACCTGCCACATGGAAG
>JBDRFW010000053.1:0-5250 GCA_043818415.1 Chloroflexota bacterium
GATGAGCTCGGTTCTTCAACCCGTTCTATCTATTATTCCTAATACTCAACAAAGTGCTTCTGATAGATTCAGAAGATACACCATAATCCCTGGCTAATATACATAGGCCCCGATTTCTGCGTTTTTCTGAAAGCTCTAACCAGAAGATATTCAGCGGACCTGTCCGGTCAACGAGCATAGGAAGCTTGGGGTGCGTAATTAAACATTCCATCGGAATGTTCAATGTTTGGGGCGTCTTTTAAGGACGAATATATATACCCTGAGAAGCAATATATATCTATGGAGACTTATTTTTCAGTGTAATATATATTCCGGGGTGTCCCCGGCTTTACCTGTACATGCTGGAGAGGCCATCTCCTGGCGGCCAGTGGTCCAGGTGGCGCGGGTTATTGGCCGTAATGCCGACGAAGTCCTTTCGCTCCGGGCCGAGGAATTCGGAGAAGTTGCTGACACTGGAGGTCACCTATTGAATCGTTTTAGGACTGTTGCCCTTGGTCTTGCTATAGGTCTTATAGGCCACCAGTGTGTCTTGAATTGTCATCACTTCAAATCCCTTACACTGATAGTCTGAAGCCTGACGGGGTGAAGGGCTACAGCTTTGTGCTACATTGCGTGCATTTTCGGGAAAGCAGGAGCCCTTTTTAAAGAAAGTTTGTTGGAAAACCTTGAGGATTGAAGCTAAAGTGGGCGATGCTTACCGGTCGGCACTGGACATGACCTCCGTGTCATGGTAGGATAGCACTGTACTAAAAGGAAGGAGCGAGTGATTTGTGAGAGGTATGAGCGTGATCTGAAGCTGGAAAAACGGCACATTGCCCGGGGGCTAGTGGACCCAGCTATCGAAGAATCAGGCCTCACCCGGTTAGTCCGGAGATTCAAAGATTAAGCAGTCCATCAGCAGCAGGCTGTTTAACGCTTATAGAACATCACCTCTAATCAAGTCTTCTCCAAATAAGCCCTCCTTACCCCACCATCCACCCTCCAACGCTAACCCCTTGAGTTTCCTCAAGCCGGCACTGCGTATGCCTACGTGCGTACTCTTCCCCCGGGGAACATTTGTGCCCGGATGCTCCGGCCCGGATTTATGCTACTGAAAATGTCACGTTTTTATAACTTTGCCGCGGAGAAGTTTGTAACCTTTCATTTCTGATAGATTAACCTTGGGGGTATTTTATGCCTGTTAGAAATAAAGATATAAATATAGAGAGGCAGCGGGTGTTCACTCGCATCGGGTATGCGGATGATTGCGTTCCTTCAGCCCGCATCGCATCGCTGGTCGATGATTACGTCGAGAATTATCACGACCTCCTGGTGACGTCGTACTCGCATGTCATCAGGGACATCGAATCGGTCGATGGCGACCGCATCGATATCGGTGACGGGATTGTCCTGGAAAGCGAGGTCGTCGCCAGATTGCTGCAAAGATGCGAGCAAGTGGCCGTATTCGCCCTGACGATAGGCAGCCACCTGGAAGAGCTGGTGGCCCACCTGGCGGAGAACGGTCTGGTGCTGCAGGCAACCGTGCTCGATGCGATTGGTTCCGGCGCCGCCGAGAGCCTGGCCAATGAATTTAGCGAAAGTACCGCAAAGATAGCCGCCACCGCCGGACTGGTTACGAGCCGGCGTTTCAGCCCCGGCTACTGCGACTGGGATGTTAGCCAACAGGAGATGGTCTTCCGCGCCCTGGACGGTGATACGCCCGGCATCACTTTAACGGACAGCATGCTGATGACGCCGCGCAAGTCCGTGTCCGGTATTATCGGCATCGGTCAACCCGGCAGGGGTATTGAAAGCTATAACCCGTGCGGCCCTTGCCTGAAAAAGGACTGCCCCGGCAGGAGAAGATAGATTACGAATATGATTCGAAAAGGACTGGCCGGGGATAGCTACAGACCCCTCACCCCCGAGGACATCGGCAGGATAAATGAAACGGTACTACGTATCATCGAGGAAATAGGCTGCGAGGTCAACTCCGAAGCGGCTTTGACGGCCCTGGAAAAGGCTGGCGTCACCGTTGACAGGGAGAAGCGCCGGGTACGCTTCACGCGTGAAAGAGCCATGGAGCTTATCGCGCAGGCCCGGTCCGAGATAACCCTCTGCGGGCGCGACGAGAAAAACGACATCCACCTGGGCGGCAACCGCGTCTATACCGGCACGGGGGGCACCGCCCTCTACATCTACGAGCCGGCCACCGGCGAGAAACGCCAGGCCATCCTGGCCGATTTAAAGAACATCGCCAGGCTCGTCGATAAGCTGGATAATATCCACCTGTTCCTCCTCCCCACCTATCCCAACGAGCTCCCTGTCGATAAGGTGGACGTCAACCGCTTCTTTGCCGGGCTGGACAATACCACCAAGCACATCATGGGTGGCGTTTACACCATGGAGGGCATGCAGCAGGTCATCAAAATGGCCGAAATAACAGCCGGGTCGGCCGAAGCCCTGCGGGAGCGCCCGCTTATTTCCATGATAGCGTGCAGCATCAGCCCTTTCATCATCGACGGTGATTACGGTGATATGGTTGTCGCCATCGCTAAAAGCGGTGTCCCGCTGGTATGCCCCGCGGAGCCGCTCTGCGGGGCCACTTCCCCGGTGACGCTGGCCGGCAACGTGGCCGTCCAGACGGTGGACTCCCTGATGGGCGTGATGCTGGCCCAGGCCGTCAACCCCGGGACGCCGGTTATTTTCGGCTCGGTGGCCACCAGCACCGACCTCCGCGATTATAAATATATCGCCGGCCCCGTGGAGATGGGACTGCTCAACGCCGCGGGGGCGCAGATGGCCCAGTTTTACAAGCTGCCGTTCTACGCCACCGGCGGTATGACCGACTCGAAGGTACTGGATGCCCAGAGCGGCTACGAATCGGCCATCACCGGCCTGCTCTGTGCCCTGGCCGGCGCCAATTTTATCCACGACGCCGCCGGACTCATGGAGTTCGCCATGACCGCCTGCTATGAGAAGTACGTTATCGATAACGAGATACTGGGCATGGTGATGCGGGCGGTAGAAGGCATCCGGGTAGATGACGAGACCCTGGCCTACGACCTTATCAAGGAGGTCGGGCCGGGGGGTAACTTTGTCACCGCCAGGCATACCCGCCGTTTCATGCGCCGCGAGCATTACCAGCCGACGCTGAGCGACCGGAACAGCCGGGAGAACTGGGAGGCGCAGGGAAGCAAGACCACCACTGAAAGGGCCGCCGAGAAGGTGAAAACTATTCTGGAAAGCCACCGCGCGGGCCTGCCCGATGCGGCCAGGGGCCAGGTCCTGACGGAGATAGAAGGAATCGTTGCTTAAAGCGGGCTTAATATTGGAAGGAGACAAATATGTCCGACGACATCATCAACCTGATTAAAGAGAACATCATCCAGGGGAGAGTGAACCGCGATGACGAAGGCCTGGACGAAGATGTGGTGGGGCAGCCGGGGGTCACCGAGCTTGTCGAGGAAGCTTTGGCCGCCGGGATAGATGTCTCCGACATCATCAACGGGGGACTCACCGCATCGATGGAGACGGTGGGCAAGAAATTTGAAAACGAGGAGTACTATCTCCCGGATATGCTGGCCTCGGCAGAGGCGGTGGGGGCCGCCATGGAGCTGCTGGCGCCGTACCTGGCTGAAAACGGTGTGAAGCCCAAGGGCAAGATAATCGTCGCCACGGCCAAGGGCGACCTCCATGACATCGGCAAGAACATCGTCTCGATACTGCTGCGGGGGGCCGGCTACACGGTCAAGGACCTCGGCAACGATATCGAGACCGAGGAAATAGTCGAAGCGGTCCGGCGGGAGAAGCCCGATTTCCTGGGGCTGTCGGCGCTGCTGACCAGCACCATGGTGAACATGGGAGCCACGATTAAAGCCCTCGAAGAAAGCGGCCTCAGGGACGGATTGAAAATAATCGTCGGGGGGGCGCCGGTCTCGGAGGAGTACGCGCAAAGCATCGGCGCCGACGGTTACGGTGCCGACGGCTTTCAGGCCGTGGCTGTTGTCGAGGCTTTAAACTCCGCCAGGGCCGTGATGAGTTAGCCCCTCGCCACTGGCGCCGTCTGACAAGGGAGGAAAGAAATGCCCCGAGAAGGAATATTAATCAACCAGCCGCTGGAAAGGCTCTCTGCTGAGCAGGTCCGGCAGGTCCATGACGCCTCGCTGGAGATACTGCGAGACCCGGGGCTGCTCTGCTATAACCGTAAGGCCGCCGAGGTCTTTCAGGGCCACGGTGCGGAGGTGGCTGAAGTTGCCGGCAGCGGTACGCCCTGCTGGCACGTGAAGATACCGGTAAAGCTCGTTGCGGATGCCCTGGAAAGCGCGCCCAAGACGGTCACGCTGGGCGCCCGTAACCCGGACAACGCCCTGGTCATGAAGGGTGACGAGCCGCGGGTGTACTACATCACCGGCTCGGAAACCAACACCTGGCTGGACGTGGACTTCCCGACCTACGTGAGCAAGTCCGACCCTTCCCGGGAAATACAGGTGCCGGAGTTCAAGCCGCGGCGAGGCACGGTAGCCGACCTCTGTGATTCGGCGCATGTCTGTGAGCACCTGGAGACTGTCGACGGCTATATACGTACGGTCAACATCCAGGACAAAGACATCACCGAGGACAACAAGGACGTCAACAAGTTCTTTGCCTGCCTCAACAACACCACCAAGCACGTCATGTCCGGCCTGACCAGCCTGAAACAGCTCGATAACGTGGTCAGGATGGCGGAGATTATCGCCGGCGGCCCGGAGAAACTCAAAGAGAACCCCCTTATTTCGTTCATCACCTGCCTGGTGAAGAGCCCGCTCCAGTTCGTCGATGATACCACGGAGACCTTCATGGAGGTCTGCCGGAGGGGACTGCCCATCGTCGTCTCCTCGTCACCCCAGGCGGGGACATCGGCGCCCGTCAAGGAAGCCGGTATCATGGCGCAGATAAATGCCGAGGTACTGGCCGGCATCACCCTGGGGCAGCTGGTCAACAAGGGAACACCGGTGCTCTACGGCAGCGTGCCGGTGAGAGCCCGCATGGATACCCTCGGCGATTCCTACGGCGCGGTGGAGACCAGCCAGTATAATATCGACTGCGTGCAGATGGCACGATTCTACAAAATACCCAATTATTCCACCTCGGGCGTCTGCGACACCAAGATACCGGGACAACAGTCATCGATAGAGAGGCTGTTCTCGGACATTGTGGTCACTTTGAGCGGCCCGCAATTCCTGCACTGTGCCTTCGGTCTGCTGGACTGTAACTCCGTGTTCTGTCTGC
>JBDRFW010000054.1:0-5632 GCA_043818415.1 Chloroflexota bacterium
CGCCGGGATAGATATCGGCTCGCGGGCGGCCAAGACGGTCATCCTGAAGGACGGCGCCATCCTGGCCGCCACTATCCGCGATACCGGGCCGGAGAGCGTCAAGACCGCCTACATGGCGATAGAATCAGCCATGGAAGGCACCGGACTCACTCTTGATGGTATCGACTATATTGTCGCAACCGGCTACGGGCGCGTCCTCGTCCCCTTTGCCATGGACAATGTTTCCGAAATCAGCTGTCATGCCCGCGGTATCAACTGGTATTACCCGTCGGTGAGGACCATCCTGGATATGGGCGGACAGGACTGCAAAGCCATAAGCGTCAATGCCGAAGGTATGTAACGAATTTCGTGATGAATGACAAGTGCGCCGGCGGCACCGGCCGCTTTCTGGAAATGATTGCCGATGTACTGGGAAAGCAACTCGGCGAAATCGGCGACCTTGCTTTACAGTCGAAACAGGAGATTCCCTTTAACACAATCTGTGCCGTCTTTGCCAAGACGGAGGCTATCGCCTACCTCCGGCGGGGCGTTGCCCGCAGTGATATCCTGGCCGGGCTGAATGAGGCCATTTCCGTTCGCTGCCTTAATCTACTCAAGAAGGTATCTATCGAGAATGATTTCACCATTACCGGCGGTATCGCCAAGAATAAGGGTATGGTATCAAAGATAAGTGGGAAGGTCGGTCTGGAACCACGGCTGGCAGAAGACCCGCAGCTAATAGGGGCACTTGGCGCCGCCCTCTTCGCCCAGGAAAAATATACGGGCAAAGAGACTGAAACGGAAGCCAGGATACAGTACGGCTATAACGACGGGACTGGCGACTATTACATTACAATTGACATGGAGAAGTGCGACGGGTGCGGGGAATGCGTGTCCGCCTGTCCGGCATCTATCTTCGAGATGATACAGGAAGACTCACGCCAGCCCAAAGCCAGGGTAGTGGAGACAGCCCGAAAACGGCTGTCACTGCTGTGCCCCGGCTATACTTCGTGCCGGAGCAATCATAATGGAAACTGCCGGACTGTATGCCGGGGGGATGCTATCAGTCTTAGCTGGTAACAAACCAGGGATTCGGTAATAAAATGACAAATCCTAAAATAGAATACGAAGAGCTCACCGCCGGGTACGAGTTCACGCCAACCGACTTCCAGCTGGATGAGGAAAGAGTGGCAGCCTACCTCCAGGCAGTTGGCGATGATACCCGTATTTACGAGGAAAACAAGATTGTCCCGCCGATGGCGATTGCCGCGCTGGCAATGGCGGCGCTGTCTACCGGAATGGTATTGCCGGACGGGACGATTCATGTCTCCCAGGACCTGAACTTCAACGAAATGGCCAATATCGGAGAAGGGCTTACGAGCTATGCTAAGGTCAACCGCAAGGTGGAGCGGGGCAAGTTCCATATACTGACAATTGGCATTAACGTAACCAACCAGAAGAATACGAAGGTGGTAACCGGAGAGACGAGTTTCATATTACCACTATCATGATGGAGATAATGTAGTGGCAATAAACATTAATGAGCTCAGTATCGGCTCGAGCCTGATGGAGTTAAAGCGGCAGGTTACCCAGGAACGCGTCAACCTTTATGCTGCTGCCAGCGGGGACTTCAATCCCGTTCATATCGACCAGGAGTTTGCCAAACAAACACCGATGGGGGGCACAATTGCTCACGGAATGCTAATCCTGGCATACATATCCGAATTCATGACAAATAACTTCGGGCAGGCATGGCTGACAGGCGGCAGTCTCAACGCCAGATTCAAAGCCCCTGCCCGTCCGGGCGACACAATGACCGTCGGCGGCACGGTAACAAAGTTGCAAAAAGAAGACGGGGTAGCCTCGGTCAGTTGCGAAGTCCTCTGCCAGAACCAGCAGAACGAGCCGGTAATAGTCTGCGAGACGAAAGTGAGGGTGAAGACCGATGAAGATATCAGTTGATGCCATGGGCGGCGATTTCGCCCCCGAAGAAATTATTAAGGGGTCGGTTGTAGGAGCCAGGGAGTACGACGTCGGTATTATCCTGGTCGGGCCGCAGGAAATCATTAAAACCGAGCTGGCAAAATACGATACTTCCGGGATTGATATCGAGATAGAGCATACCGACGAGTACCTGCTGGAAGGAGAACACGCCGCCTACGCCATGCGCAGGAAGAGAAACGCCTCGATAATGGTCGCGGCTAAACTGGTTAAGGAAGGGAGAGCGGCCGCGGCGATCGGCGTCGGACCGACCGGCGGGGTTTTTGCCGCCGCCGTACAGGCGCTGGGTGTACTCGAAGGTCTGGCACGGCCCGTCATCGGCGGGCAGTTCCTGGGATTCGCTCCCGATACCATTATGATTGACCTTGGCGGTAATGTGGACTCCCGCCCGGACCAGCTCCTTGATTTCGGCATCATCGGCACGGTCTACGCCCGCAAATGGATGAACATTCCCAATCCCACGATTGCCCTGGCCAGCAATGGTGTTGAGGAAGGGAAGGGAAATGAAGTAGTCAAGGACACCTACGAGCTCTTTAAGAACTCCGGCCTGAATTTCGTGGGTAACGTAGAGGGTAATGATATTGCCCTCGGCAAGGCAAATATCATCATCTGCGACGGTTTCGTGGGCAACCTGATCGCCAAGTTCTGCGAAGGGATGGGGACTGTTACCACCCGGTGGCTCATGGAGAGGTTGCAGGACAAGCTGCCGGAAAGTGAAATGGAGGCGCTTATATCCGACCTGAAAAGGGCGATGATTCCCCGCCGATGCCCTGGGCGGCGGGCCGTTGTGGGGAATCAACGGCGTTATCTGCAAGGCGCACGGCCGCAGCAAAGCCCCGGAGGTTACCAGCACCATCGGTACAGCCAGGAAAGCCGTCGAAATAGACCTGGTGGGCACTTTCAGAACGGAACTGGCTTCTATCAGAAGCACTATGAATATACCGGACACGAATACCTAGTTGGAGGAGTTTATAATATGTCTGATAGTCCTTCAGTTGAAGAAACCGTAAGGAAGATAGTAACCAGAATCGTGCGCAAGCAGGAAGGGGAATTCACACCAACCGCCACCTTTAAAGACCTGAAAGCGGATTCACTGGATGTTGTGCAGATACTGGTTGCCGTGGAAGACGAATACGATATTGAAATACCCGACGACGAACTGCAGAATGCCACGGACATGGAAAGCTTCATCGCCTGCATCGAGCGGGTCATTGCCAGGAAAAACGGTTAACCGGGGATAAGATATGTCGTTAGAGGGAAAGGTTGCCCTGATAACGGGTGGCTCCAGAGGCATCGGCCGGGCGATAACACTCAGGCTGGCTTCGGAAGGGGCAGATGTCGTAATCAACTTCTTCCGCAAGCGGGATACCGCCGAAGGTACCGCCGAGGCAGCCCGTAAAAAGGGTGTAACCGCTCACATCATAAAGGCCAACCTGGCCGAGCCGGAAAAGATTGACCGCATGTTCGACGAGATCGAAGAGAAGTACGGTCGACTGGACATCCTGATCAATAATGCTGCTTCCGGCGTGGCCCGTTCCGCTATGGAACTTAAATCGGATGCCTGGGACTGGACGATGAACGTCAATGCCCGCGCCGCCCTGCTCTGCGCCCAGAGGGCAGCCCCGCTTATGAAAAACGGCGGCGTTATCGTAAATATCTCCAGCCTCGGTTCCCGGCTGGTCTTACCGATATATACCGCGGTGGGCGTCTCCAAGGCAGCCATGGAAGCCCTCACCCGTTACCTGGCCATAGAACTGGCCGATGCAGGAATAAGGGTCAACGCAGTTTCGGCGGCGGCGGTAGAGACGGAAGCCCTGAAACTGTATGCGACTGACCCAAATATACCCCAGGTAATGGTCACCAAAACCCCGGCCGGGCAGATGGTACAGCCGGAAGATGTGGCCAGTACCGTAGCTTTCCTGTGCGGTGACGAATCTGAAATGATAAGAGGACAGGTTATTGTTATTGACGGCGGACTATCCCTGACTTCAATGGGTTATACACGCACCGAAGATGAAGGAGACAGCGATGAACCAGCGTAGGGTAGTGATTACCGGAATCGGCGTTATTTCCCCGCTGGGACTGACCGTGGAAGAACACTGGAACGGGCTGGTCAACGGCCGTTCGGCCGTCGGCCCGATAACAAAATTCGATACCGAAAAGTATCCGGTCAAGGTAGCCGCTGAAATAAAAGGGTTCGAGCCGACCGACTACATGGATATCAAGCGCGTCGACCGCACTGCCCTCTGCACTCAATACGCTATCGCCGCTACCAGGATGGGACTATCCGCAGCCCGGCTAGATATAGACAAGGAAAAGCCGGAAAGACTCGGTGTGGTTATTGCCACCAGCGGCGCCATGGACCTGCTGATTGACCAGGGTGAAGTCCTGAAAAACCGGGGACCGATGCGTCTTGACCCCTTGTTGATAAGCAAGGTCTCCCCGAGCATGGTATCAGCCATCATCGGGCTGGAATTTGGTCTACGGGGACCAAACAGCAGTCTGAATAGCGCCTGCGCCAGCGGAAACGATGCCCTGGGTACTGCCCTGAACCATCTTCGTCTTGGCCATGCCGATGTCATTATGGCGGGCGGAACTGAGACCCAGGTGAACCAGCTGGCTATCGCCATTACCGGTCGGGTAGGCGCGCTCAGTCGCGAAATTGACCCGGAGAAGGCCTGCCGCCCCTTTGACCTTAACCGCGACGGCATGGTCTACGGAGAGGGGTCTGCCGTGCTGGTGCTGGAAACACTAGAGCATGCTCAGGAGCGTGGAGCCCCGGTGCTAGCCGAACTGGCCGGTGCCGGATGGTCGTTCGATGCTTTTAATGAGACGGCGCCCGACCCCAACCAGGAAGTAATCGCCATGAAGATGGCGCTCAGTGATGCCGGCATTTCACCGTTGGAGGTTGACTACATCAACGCTCACGGAACGAGTACGAAATTTAATGATGCCGCCGAGACCAAGGCCCTTAAACTACTCTTCGGTGAACGAGCAAATAAAGTGCCGGTAAGCTCTAACAAGTCGATGATGGGTCACCTGGCCTGTGCCGCCGGTACGGTTGAAGCCGCCGCGGCGGTAATGACCGTTAAAGAAGGCATCATTCCACCGACAATCCACTACGAGACGCCCGACCCGGAGTGCGACCTTGACTACGTGCCGAATGTCGCCCGCCGGCAGGCAGTGAATGTCTGCCTCTCCAACTCTTTCGGTATGGGCGGGCAGAACTGCTGTATCGTTATAAAACGGTTCTCCTGAGAGAGAAATGGACGAAAAGAGTCTGGATAATAGAGTAGCCCTGGTGACCGGAGCCTCGCGAGGTCTGGGAAGAGCGGTGGCCGTCAGGCTGGCAGCCTGCGGCGCCAAAGTGGCCGTGAACTACCTCTCCAGCGGCGAAGAGGCGAAAAAAGTAAGCCAGGAAATCGAAGACCTGGGAGGCCAGGCGATGCTTTGCGGGGCAGACGTGGCAGACACCAAGGCTGTCCGCGAGATGACCCGGCAGGTTGTTTCACAGTGGGGCAAGATTGCTATCCTAGTCAACAACGCCGGCATTGTCAGGGATACCATGCTCCTGCGGATGCCGGATGAAGCCTGGGATGACGTGATGAACACCAACCTGCGCGGCGCCTATTTATGCACGAAGTATGCACTA
>JBDRFW010000055.1:0-11485 GCA_043818415.1 Chloroflexota bacterium
GCGATATTAGCTTCAAAGAGCTTTACAGCCCAATCCGCCGCAACGATTACTGGTGGTTTGCTTGAGTCGAGTATGTCCAGTAGAAGTGCGCGTCGCTCCGATAAATCGCCGCGTATTTCTAACTTCTTAATCCTGTCGATAGCGGCGCTACCGTCGCTCATGCGCGCAGCATCGGACATCATTCTGCGCACGGGCACGACCAGACGCATAAACACGACTTCGCCGATTTTTAGTCTTAGCTCGTCGGACGGCTGCTTATCTTCGTTGACTTCGAGTTGATTTAGATATGTGCGTCCGATGTCGATGGCGTCGGCAAATTGCTCCTGCGTAAGTCCTGTTAGCTTCCGTAAGTCCTTTAAATATTTCAATTTCGCTCCTGATAGAACATACGTTCTTATTATGTATTGGGTGCCTAGTCACTTCTGCGAAAACTACCCTTACATAAATTAGTATAGCATGTCTCGCACAATTATTTTCACGGAGAACTATTGACAACGTCGTGAACATTATTGTATACTACGTAGTATGAGTGATTCGATACGTCGGATTGAACAACTTCTCGAAGTCCCGTTCTGTGAAACGCTTGACGCAGCCGAAAAATTGTTAGACCCGAAAAATCGTGTCTCGTTAGACGCTCTCCCCGACGGGCTTGTCGAAGAAGACTTCGCTCCTATGATTGACGCCGAACTCGATGCAAAAGCGCGTCTTACGGAGCTTCTAAAATGTCTTACGGACGCGGAGCGGAAAGTCGTACTTATGAGGCACGATTTAGACGGCGCTCACGGAAACACGTACCCAGAAATAGCAGCCGCCCTTGACATGTCCGTCGGTTGGGTGTACAAAGTCTATAATCGAGCTATGGATAAACTTCGAGAGAAGGGAGGGTAACGAAATGAGCGAGAACTTCACAGACTGGCAAGAGCGTCATCAACGAGAAGTCGAACTCCAGGACAAAGAGACGCAAGAGCGCATCGCGCGGAACAACACACGCATCGACATCGAGCTTGAGATGATTCGCGCTTCCGAGCAACTACGCTTAGACGAAATGCTCGACGGCAAATCGGAAGAATACAAGCGCGGCTTTCAAGATGGGCGCATGTTCGAGTCGACGGTAACATACGCCATACTTAACGCGGCGACAAAAGCATAAACGATATTATAGGAGGGTCATCAAGTGAAAACCATCGAGAGACGTGCAGCGCAAATTAGAGTCGTTGACGACGCTTTAGTATTCAATCCTGATAAGACTGAGGTCTCTGGTTCGAACCCAGAATGGCCCACTTTCTTTTATCTCAACGGTACATGCCCTGAGGCCCGGATGTGAAGTGAAAAATGGGCCTATCGACTCTCCTGACGATAAACGGGCAATGCTTCATCCCCTTCGGGACGAAAACCGCACAGCTCCTGGTGATGAGAATTTTTTCGTCCTCCATCCAGAACTCGATCTCACCATTCAGGTCATACGGGTCTTCCGGGTCAGTCCCGATAAATGTGAGCACCTCGTCGAAATCGTGGGTATGCGCCTTGACCAACACCACGTCGGACCCTTTCCAGAACCAGAAACAGGACAGGTAAAAAGCCCCTTTTAAAACTTCATCGTCCATATGCAGGAGACGGGTCTCCATACCCGGGACAGCATCTTCAGTCCTTATCCGGTAAGGCGCCAGTTTAAGGTTGGGCTTCGGACCTTTGATAATATACCTGGCGTACTTCGATTCAACCATTTTCCGTTATTCTCCTCCCTACAGGTTAATGCAGGATTAAATCGTAACATATGCGCCAAATCCGCGTCAAAGGCATGCTCCGCCGGATGGAATTTGACTTTTTCCCAAAGTGCTTTTAAAATCATAGACTACTGCCTGAAATGTCTTTGGTAAGGTATTTCACTATCTATTTCCGGATATGATAAGATGGATGAAGGTGACTAACAATCAGCTAAGTAACTTTTTCAGTCCCTGGTTACTGCTTCCCGTTTGTATAAATATATTTTTAATACTTGCCATTTATATTATATAGTTACTTAAGGTCAGAAGGAGGTGGTTTGCCCGGATATACAAAAATGCGATCAGGTAACCACGGCTAGTATCAAAGGAGGAAACAGATCATGAAAAAACCAGTTTTAATTCTAATTGCCGTCTTGCTGGCCACCGCCCTGCTGGTAATCGGCTGCGGGCAACAGGCGCCAGCTCCCGCCCCGGCACCCGCACCGGCACCGGCCCCGGCACCCGCACCCGCGCCCGCGCCAAAACCAGCTCCCGCGCCAGCACCCGTACCCGCGCCAGCGCCGGCGCCGGCAGCGTATAAGTGACCGAAGTACATGGCCATGGTGGTCTCCGGCGTGGGTACCGCCAACAACGCCCTGGCCCTGGCCTGGGGCGCCGTGCTGGAAAACCAGACCGGCATGGATGTCAGAATCGTCGCCGAAGACAGCGCCCTCGTCAGGCATAAGCTGCAGAAGGCCGGCGTGACTGACATCACTCTTGCCGAGTTCACCAGCGCCAAGGACGGCCTCGAAGGCGTCAATGGGTACGAGACGATTGACGGCGGCCCGTTTGAGATGACCATCTTCTGGAACTCCAATATCGCCCCCTGGGGCCTGCCGGTCAAGGGTAATTCACCCATCAAGACCATCTTCGACCTGAAAGGCGCCAAGATAGCCACCCTACCCCAGTCCCCGTTCATCCACACCGGCGTCCTGAGCTTCCTGGCCGCGGCCGGGCTCACGGAAGCCGACGTGACCCTGATCCCCATGAGCAACTACTCCAGCGCCGCCCGGGCTATCATCGAGGGCAAGGCTGACACCTTCTTCCTCTCGCCCATCAGCTCGGTGACCCATGAAATCGCGGCCACTCCCGGCGGCATCCGCTGGCTGGCCCTGCCCACCAAGGCCGAGAACCCCGATGCGGTGGCCGGATACCTGAGCGTCAACCCCATCGCCTTCTTCGCGCCGTGTCCCAGCGGAGTAGAGTCGGCCATCGGCGTCAACATGGAGCTCCAGCCGCAGACCTATATGTCCGGCCCGGGAGCCGACCAGGAGCTGCTGTACAACGTGGCCAAGTGGCTGGACGAGCACTTCAACGACTACAAGGATGCATCGCCCACGGCCAACCTGCTGAAGATTGACAACTTCGTCAACTTCGTGGTCAGCAATTCCTTCGTGCCCATCGCCCCGGGAGTCGTCAAATACCTGAAGGAAAAGAACCTGTGGACCGCTGAGTTCGAGGCAAGGCAGCAGGCCAACATCGTCAAGGTGAAGGCCTATATCGATGCCTACCAGGCGGCCATCAAGATGGCGAGCGACCAGAAAGTCAGCGTCAACCCATCCAATGAAGACTGGGTGAAGCTGTGGACGGACTACAAGAACCAGAAGGGCCTCGAGCCTTTCCATCCGTAGGGTGCAGCAGGTAACCTGATATAGTTTGTTTACTCTCGCCCCCGGTGTCAGGGGGATTAAGCCCCGCCTGGCGCGGGGGCGGGAGGAATAATGGAGGCATTTCCCGTGGAGCCGCCGCAGGTTATCCAAACGACAGAAAAGACTGAAGAAGCCGGAGTTTCCCGGTTTCAGAACCTCACGGCGTACGTCAAAGCGATATTCATCATCCTGACGCTGGTCGGGGTGGGCGTGGCCGTTTTCAGCATGTTCGGCTTTACCATCAACGGGCGGACTATGCTGGATGTCTCCTATTATTACCTCCTCATCGCCTGCTTCCTGACCACCGTCTTCCTGATGATGCCCCTGCGCAAGAAAGACCGGGGCGGGCTCCGCTGGTATGACGTCGTTGCCGCCGTCCTGTCCTTCGGCGCCAGCTTCTACCTGTTCCTTCAGGCCTACCCCCTGACAACCCAGGGATATTACCCGGTGAGCCCGCCGAACCTGGTTGTCTCCGTGATTCTCTTCATCCTGATTCTGGAAGCAGCCCGGAGAGGCGGAGGCTGGGTCTTCCTCGTTATTTGTCTCTTCTTCGGGATTTACCCCGTCTTTGCCCAGTATATGCCCGGGATACTCTTCGGCATCAGCCGCAACCTGGATGCCACGATAGGTTACCAGATTCTCAGCTACGGCGGCATCCTGGGCATCCCGACGCGGGTACTGGGGGATACCCTGCTGGGGTTCCTGGTCTTTGCCGCCGTGCTGGTGGCCTCCGGGGCCGGCAACTTCTTCCTCAACTTCGCCCTGGGTCTTCTCGGCCGGTTCCGCGGCGGGCCGGCCAAGGTATCCGTGGTCTCCAGCGCCTTTTTCGGCAGTCTCAGCGGCAGCATCTTCGCCAATATCATCGGCACCGGCTCGGTGACCATCCCGACCATGAAGAGGATGGGATACCCCAGCCATTACGCTGCCGCCATCGAAGCCTGCGCCTCGACGGGTGGCGTGCTCATGCCCCCGGTCATGGGCGCCATCGCCTTCGTGATGGCGGAGCTTCTCAACATGGAATACACCCTCATCATGGTGGCGGCTTTTATCCCGGCCATCCTCTACTACTTCGGACTGCTGATGCAGGTGGACGCCTACGCGGCTAAGACCGGGCTCCGGGGGCTAAGCCGGCAGGAGATACCCTCCATGCTGAAAACACTCAAGGAAGGCTGGCCTTACATCGCCGTCCTGATATTCCTGATATGGGGACTCCTCTACATGAGATGGGAGAGGCTGGCCCCATGGTATGCCTCGGGGTTGATGATACTCCTCTCCTTCTTCCGCAAGGAGACTATCATTACCCCCCGGAAAATCGTCAAGATACTGGAAGAGGTGGGCAAGCTGATAACACAGACGGTGGCGCTCATATTGCCCATCGGTTTCATCCTTGGCGGGCTTACCGTTACCGGGACCGCCCCCGCCTTCACGGCGGCCATCGTCAACATGGGCCAGGGAGATATTTTCCTGATACTGCTCTTCGGGACGGTGACCTGCTACATACTGGGCATGATGGGGATGGGCATCGGCGCTTACGTTTTCCTGGCAGTGACGATGGCACCGGCCATCATCCAGGCCGCCCACCTGAACACGCTGGCGGTCCACCTCTTTATCGTCTACTACTCCATGCTCTCCGCCATCACCCCGCCGGTGGCCCTGGGGTCATTCGTGGCCGCCAGCCTGGCCCGCGCCGACCCGATGAAGACCGCCGTGCAATCGATGCGGCTGGGCGTGGTGATATACTTCGTGCCCTTCTTCTTCCTGTTCGAGCCGAGCCTTATTTTCCAGGGCCCGATTATCGAGACGATTTATCACTTCGCCCTGGCCCTGGTGGGGGTGATACTGATTGCCGGGGGGATGGAGGGCTACCTGCTGAAGGTCGGCAGGGTCCCGCTGTGGGCGCGCCTTCCTCTCTTCGCCGGGGGGTTTTTAATGGCTTTACCGGGGTGGATGACCGATACCATCGGCGGCGCTATCGCCATCGTCAGCATCGTGATTATACTGATGACGAAGAAAAAAGAGCCGGTCGCGACGCCCTATCTGACCCACGAGGGGTAAGCGTGCCGGGCTCGACCTTTTAACCCGCCAGGGTATCTAAAACCATGCTGGCGGACTGGTTATCCCCAGTACCCGATGCTTTCGTCACCTTTATCCTTCCAGGCGGGGTCGAGCGCCACGCTGCCCAGCTGCGGTTTCCCATCGCCCTTCTTGACCGTGACGCTTTTCAACCAGTTTTTATCGTCCTGCCGGGGGAAGTCCTCCCGGTAGTGCGGCCCCCGACTCTCCGTGCGGCGCAGGCAAACCCCGGCCTCGAGCTCGGCCAGTCGGAGCAGATTTTGCAGCTCCAGGGCTTCGACCAGCTCCTCCGGGCCGGTAACGTTGAGGCGCGGGACCATCTCTTTCTCAATCCGTTTCACGTCGGCGAGGAACCTGGTCAGGTTCTCCTTACTTCTGATGACCAGCAGGTTGAAGTAGGCGGTCTGGCGGAGCTCTCCCCTGACCCGGGACGGAGCCAGGTCACCTTTACGGCTCCGCAAAGCTTTAATGCTCTCCTCGGCGTCGCGGAAGGATCGGGCGGCAATTTCCGGGCGTTTTTCCTTCAGGGCCGTGGCGGCGCCTTGTTTACCCGCCCGCGCCCCGAACACCTGGGATGCCAGGAGCATATGCCCCCCCATCCGGTCCGCCCCGTGGGGGCCGGCGGCGGCTTCCCCGGCGGCGTACAGACGCTTGACCGCGGTCTCGGCGTTTTCATCAATTCTCAACCCGCCCAGGGAGCAGTGGTGGCACACACCTATCTCCACCGGCCGGGAAAAATCGATGCCGCGGTAGAGCCAGAACTCGTTCCGGGGCCTGGTCATCGGCGGTATTTGCGGGTCGGTCCTGTCCAGGTAAATGCCCTGGTGCTCCGTGGCCCGTCCCACCTGTACCTCCCTGATCATGGCGATGTCCACGTAACGCGATAAATTATCGCGCGTGGAAAATGGATTGTGCCCGTTCCGCTGGGCCAGGCACTCCTCAGGGTAAGTGCCTTCGGGGAGGTAGTTATGGAGGAACTCCTTGCCCCGACAGTTAATCAGCCTGACGTGCGGGGGCAGGGCCTGGGTCAGCATGTTCCGTGTGGGGTGGATGGTCCCCAGGAATACCTGTTTAAACTCGAGGTTCATCAGCTCGGCGCCGGCTTCATACCCCAGTACATAGCCGTCGCCGGTGGTATCCGGGGGGTTGAGGTTGTGGAGGAAAAGGTTGGCGTCCCCGCCGGTCCCGATGACGGTGGCGCCGGCCCTGATGCGCAGGGTCTCGCCGGTGCTCTCGTCAACGCCGACCGCCCCCAGGCACTCCCCGTTGCGGACCAGCAGGCTGACAATCATCGTCCGGTTGAGGACGGTAACGCCGCTACGCCTTATCTCGGTGGCCAGGGCCGCCATGATGGGCACGCCGTGCGACCTCATGCCGAACTCATCGAAGGTTGCGCCCCAGTCGAGGAGCCGTTGCCGGGTGGGGACGGCGTCCTCAATGAGGACACGCACGAGTTTGGGGTCGGCCATGCCCAGTCCGGCCTGGATGATATTGGTGTAAGCCTGGTCCGGGGACGGGGCCGCCATGTAAGCCAGGCGCTTCTCGAGGTCGCTCAGCGGGCCGGTCCAGCCCGGCGTGGCGAAAACGCTGGCCGCCGAGTTGCCGCTGTCCGTGGCGCCCGCCCCCCGCGTGCCGATGGCGCCTAACTGTCCCTTGGTCGCCAGCACCACGTCGGCCCCGGCCAGTTTCGCCTCAAGGGCGGCCCGGGCCGCTGCCCCGCCGCCCCCGATTACAAGGACGCCGGTCTGAATAATCTGCATTTTCCCCTTATCACCTCTGTCCTTATTAAACCAGAGTGATTACTCTCCCGCAAGTGCCGTCTGAATTTATCACCGACCCCATTAATTGTCAAATGAAATAGCCGGCCATAAATTGACAGGCATATCCCAAAATGATAGCTTTTGAATAGAGGCACCCGGAGGCAAGTTGAAAAGGGAGAACGCTAAATGCTGCTTACCAATGATGAAAAAGCCATACTGGACGGCAAGGAGGGATTGGCCCGGCGGAAAGCCATGGAGCTGCTGGTCAAGTACGGCGAGGCCCTGGGGGCGGAGAGGCTGGTGGACACCAACAACGTCTGCGTTTCCATCACCGGCCGCGCCAGCCTGGCCGGCCAGACCACCGGGAAAGTCAGCGACATCGACGCCGTGGTCTCCAAGTTTTACCTGGACAGCGAGGAAGAGTTCGAGATTCCGCACGTCAAGACCTATACCTGCCGGCTGATAAGGGACATGGACCCGGAGCACTGGGAGTTGCAGGGAATCGCTCCCGGCGTCCACGATGAGTCCCTCAAAACCGAGCGTTTCGGCGCGCGCATAGGCATGCAGCTCATGCACACCTGTGCCCCCTACCTTATCGGCAACGTCCCCGTGATGGGAGAGCACTGCGCCTGGATAGAGTCCTCAGCGGTTATCTACTGCAACTCCGTGCTGGGCGGGCGCACCAACATCGAGGGGATGGAAAGCGCCACGGCGGCCATGCTGGTGGGCAAGACCCCCTACTGGGGCTATCACCTCGACGAGAACCGGCTGGGCACCCACCTGGTAGAGGTCGAGTATCAGCCGGAGAGCGTGATGGACTGGGGGCTGCTGGGCTACTATACCGGGGAAATCGTGCAGGAGTACGTTCCCGTGTACCGCGGGGTGCGGCGGGCCCCCAATATCGCCAGGTTCAAGCACCACGGCGCCGCCGCCGCTTCCTCGGGCGGGGTGGAAATGTACCACGTCGTCGGTTTCACCCCGGAGGCCCACACGCTGGAGCAGGCCTTCGGCAGGAAGAAACCGGTCATGACGCTGAAGTTCGGCCCGGCTGAGCGTAAAAAAGCCTACGATAACCTGACCTCGGCCAAAGATACCAGCGTCGATTTCGTTATGCTGGGCTGTCCCCACAATAACCTCGAGGAGCTGTGGAACGCCGCCAAGCTGCTGGAAGGAAAGCACGTCCACGAAAACACCAGCCTGTGGATTTTCACCCCCAGGGCGCTCAAGACAATCGCCGACCTCGAAGGAATCACGGAGATAATCGCCAATGCCGGCGGTGTCCTGATGACGGATACCTGCCCCTGTATCGGGCGGTTCTCCCCGAAGGGGACCAAGACGGCGGCCACCGATTCCGCCAAGCATGCCCACTACATGCCCGCCATTCTCGGGCTGCCGACGTGGTTCGGCTCCCAGGCAGACTGCATCGACGCGGCGGTGACGGGGAAATGGAGAGGAGAGCTGAAATGAAAAAGATTATTCTTCACGGTCGGAAGGTGGTCGGGGGCTGCTCCGAGGGGGAGGCGCTGGTGACCAGAGACACGATATCCGGCTGGGGCGGCATCGACGCCATGACGGGCACCATCACGGAGAGGCGCCACGAGCTGAGGGGCCAGAGCTTCAAGGACAAGGTCCTCGTCTTCCCGGGGGCCAAGGGGTCGTCGGGGACTTCGATGGTGTTCCACACCACCCGGCTGGTCGGCACCGCGCCCAGGGCCCTTATCTATAACGACATGACCACCAAGGCGGCGCTGTCTTCCGTGCTGCTGCACGTACCCACGGTGACGGAGCTCGACCAGGACCCGCTGGAGGTTATCAAGACCGGCGACTGGGTCAAGGTGGACGCCGACCACGGCACCGTCGAGGTCACCCGGAAGTAACCCTAGAGTCCCGCTGCCGCCAGGATATCGGGAACAACCTCTTCTTTGCCGATGGCCATGATGTGGACGCCATCGCAGATTTTATCCTTATTCAGGGCGGCGATGGTCCGCCCGGCAATCTCGATGCCCTTGGCCAGCATCTCTTCCTTGGGCACCGCGGACATTTCGTCGATGAGCGCCTGGGGGACGAAGATACCGGGGACGTTCTGTGTCATGTACTTGGCCATGCGCGCCGATGACAGCAGGACGATGCCAGCCAGTATTTTGGGCTTGAATTTACGGGCGTACTCCATGAACTTCTTGAAGTTCTCCAGGTCGTAGATGGCCTGCGTCTGGAAGAACTCGGCGCCGGCCTCGACCTTCTTTTCGAACTTGATGAGCTGGGGCTCGATGGGCTGGGCCTCCGGGGTAACGATGGCCCCCATGCAGAACTCCACCGCCCCGTCGAGCTCGTTGCCACCCAGGTCGTGCCCCTCGGTAAGCTGGCGGATGGCCCGGAGCAACTGCAGGGAATCGAGGTCGAAGACGCCCTTGGCCTCCTTGTGGTCGCCGACCGGCACGGCATCGCCGGTGAGGCAGAGGACGTTCCTGATACCCCGACTGTACGCCAGGAGAAGGTCGGCCTCCAGGGCCATACGGTTGCGGTCGCGGCAGGTCATCTGCATGATGGGCTCGCCGCCCCGCTCGCTGACGGCCAGGCAGCCACCCAGGGAGGGATACCTCATCACCGAGCTCTGGTGGTCGGTGATGTTGATGCCGTCCACCTTATCCTTGAGGAGCTCGATATGGTGAAACATCTTCTCCAGGTTCGTCCCCTTGGGCGGGGCCACTTCACTGGTGATGACGAACTTGCCGGAGTCAAGGGCCTCTTTAAAGCGTGATGCCATTATCCTTACCCCCTCACTGGATTCTCAGGGACCGCGGCGCCAGCGTGACGTGGTGGTTGCGGGGCGGCTGGTATTTCCGCATCAGGTCGAGCCGGTCCTGCTCTTTGAGTCGATTATAGATGAGGGTCCAGGCGCAGTCCTTCTCTTTATCGACCTCGCAGTGGCCGTTGTTGGTGCCGCCGCAGGGGCCGTTGACCAGTCCCTTGTGGCAGGCGGTGATGGGGCAGACACCGGCCGTCTCGCCGAGGAGGCACTGGCCGCACTGGGCGCAGGCCTCGCGGAAATAGCCGGGGCTGTCCTCGATGCCGATGAAGAGGGTGTCCACGGCCGGGATGATGGGTTTACCGATGTAGAGGTTCATCCGGTGCACGCCCAGGGCGCAGCTCATCGAGAGGATGCAGTCGGCGCTGCTGATGGCCGGCCCGTTCTCCTTCATGGCCAGCTCGGTCATGTCGTCGCAGGCGGTGGGGATAACCGTGAAGCCGGTCACACGCTTGCCCTGCTCCTGCAGGCTGCCCTTCATCGCCACCACCTCGTCGATACCGCCGGTATGGGTCATGGTGGTGCAGGTGCCGCAGCCGACGATGAACACCCGGTCCAGGCCGCTCAAGCCCTGCTGGATGTCTTCCGGCGATTTCTGCCTGGTTATCGATTTCATGGTGAGCCTCTCTTTCTAGACTTCAAGGCCGCACCTCAGGCACCGCTTCGCTTCCCTTATGGCGATGTCCTCCGGGTAACCGAGCTCAATCTCGTTGAAACTGGTACGCCTTTCGGCGACCGGCAGGGTCTTCACCGCCAGCCGGGGCTGCGTTTCCCAGGTCTCCTCGACCCCCGGAGGGGTGACCCCCACCACGGCCCCCGTCTTCCTTTCATGCACGTCAACGCGGGAAACATCGCCCCGCAGGAACTTGTCAATGGCCAGGGCAACCCGCCTCCCGGCGGCGATGGCGTCCACCACCATCCCCGGCCCGGTCACGAAGTCGCCGCCGGCGAAGACGCCGGGGACATTGGTGGCCAGGGTGTTGCTGTCCACCACCAGGGTCTCCCAGCGGGTGCGCTCCAGGGCGCTGTCCGGGGGCAGGAAGGATAGGTCCGGGGCCTGGCCCACGGCGGCGATGACCGTATCCGTCGCCACCGAGGTCTCGGAGCCGGTAACGGGGACGGGCCGGCGCCGGCCGCTGTCATCCGGCTCACCCAGCTCCATGCGGATACACTGGAGGCCGGTCACCTTCCAATTATCGCTTATAATGCGCGTCGGGCTGACCAGGAAATTGACCTTGACGCCCTCGGCCACAGCCTCATCGTACTCCACTTCGGTTACCGGCATCTCCTCGCGCGACCGCCGGTAGTAGATGGCGGCTTCTTCGGCGCCGAGGCGCAGGGCGGTGCGGGCCGCGTCCAGGGCCACGTTGCCACCCCCGATGACGGCCACCCGCGCCCCTGCTTTTACCTCCCGTCCCAGCCGCACGTCCCGGA
>JBDRFW010000056.1:0-4319 GCA_043818415.1 Chloroflexota bacterium
CTTGATGACCTCGGCGCCGAGGTCGGCGAGGATCTTGCCGCACAAAAAACCTTCCACGCCCGTTAAGTCCAGGACCCTGCCGGAGAGAAGTGCCACCTCAGGCTACCTCCAATCTTCCGTAACGTTGCTCTTTCACGTCACTTCCGGGATGTGTCGCGGTGCCGGTTTATACCTCTGTCAAATAGCCTTTCATCAGGGCCAGGGCGGCTTTTGGCTCCGTCTGCGCCAGCAGGCCGGCGGCATAGAGGATATATTCCGTATCTACGTAGAACCGGGGTGACCTGGGCCTGAGTATATGGGGACTGGTCTCCCGGAACAAGACGGCTTCCAAGATAGCCCTGGGGTCCCTGGAGAAGACGATGGGCCCGCCCGTTCCAACCACGTGGCGTACCTCCGTCAGGTCTTTGCCGCGCTGGACCGCCATCTCGCCCATCGGACCGTACACGATTTCCACCTTGCCCGCGTGCCGCTCCATGGCTACCTCGACGGCCACGGCCGCCAGCATCGTGTCGACGGAGTACTGCTCCGCGGTTTGAGGGAGCCGGCCAACCGCCGAGAGTCCCTCTATAGCTTCAGCATAGCTATTATCTGGAAGTCGTCCCCTCAGGTTGAGCTGCTCTACCAGCGTGGTGATATTGTGCCTGACGCCGAGGTCACCCTCCACGGTCCGCTTCACATACGGTTCGGGGAGACCCATCACGATTACGTCGCCATGCGCGGGGCTACCCGCGGCGATCGAGTATACATCGGTGGTGGCGCCGCCGACATCGACGACGATAACCTCGCCCAGCCCTTCCTCATCCCCGTAACCTTCGGCCAGAAGTTCGGCTGCCGCCAGCACCGCAGAAGGCGTCGGCATAATGATATCTTTAACTATTGCTCTGGCCCGCGCGATGCCCTTGGCTTCTATGATATTCCTGATGAATATATCCCGTATTTCCCGGTTGCAGTGTTCCGTTTCCAGCCTGCCGATCTCCGGCATAACGTTTTTAGTGAAGCGGACATTTTTTATACCGGTGTTGAAGATTTCCCTTATGCCGTCATACGCGGTCTTGTTGCCTGCCACGACGAGATGGACTCTCTTGAGGTCAAGCTGGGAAAGCATCCGCGCGTTATGGGTGATAACCCTTTTGTCACCGCCGTCTGTCCCGCCGGCCAGCAGGATGATATCGGGGGAAATTTCTCCTATCTCGGTCAGTTCCTGGCCGGTAAGCTCGTACGAATAGCAGCCGACAATCCTGGCGCCGGCGCCCAGCGCCGCCCGGGTAGCGGCTTCGACGGTAAGCTCGGGCACAAAACCGATGGATACTACCCGCAGACCGCCGCCGGCGCTGCTGCATGCGAGCGCTTCTTTCTCCAGCTCGGGGCCTGTGTGTGCGGCTGCGTCAATCTTCTCCAGTGCCTGCTTGAGGCCGATGGTTATATCTTCTTCAACGGTGGACGGGACCTGCGACCTCGAAAGTATTTCCCCTTTGCCCGAATCTACCGCGACGACCTTGGTGAACGTGCTCCCGAAATCGATGAGAAGCCTGATGTTTCCCATTAACACACCCCTGGCAGCGGCTAAACCTGGCTCTTAGCCTTCAAATCGTTTTTCAGGTCGGAGACTATGATGGCCATATCGATTTCCGGAGGGTATACCCGGTCGAACCCCATGGCCTTGAATTTCCGTTCGTCGTCCTCGAAGCTGTGCCGGCCCACCGCCAGGTTTCCGCCGAGGTAAAGAAGTACGTCTTCAAGTCCAGACTCGGTGCATTTCTCCTTAAATCCGGCCAAATCGAACTCGGCCATGCCGTAGAGCGAGCTTATGAGAATGGCGTCGGCCGCGGTCTCCTGGGCTACCTTGATGAATTCCTCCGCCGGAGTAAGCCCTCCGAGCTCGATGACTTTATATCCCTGCTCCATCAAGTACCGGGACAACAGCTTGATACCGATGACATGGGAGTCCTGCCCTACGGTTCCGGTCACTATGGTTGCTTTTTCTGCCATCTTAACAACCCCTTTTTACGAAAAGCCTACCCGGGTTGATTATACCCGCAGGAAGCCGGTTCTCCTTTTATCTTGCCTTTACTAAACGCCCAGAAGTCCTGAATGACCGCGTTGAGGTCTATCTTGCGCCCTTCCGCCTGTTCCCGTTCCGCTACCTTTTCCCGGTGGAACTCTCTGGCCTCTTCGGGGATAGGCAGGTTACCGAAATCGAGGTAGCGGCAGGCCCCGTGATTATCTCTTATACCCAGCACCTTCGACTTGAGATTAACATTGCCCGAAAGCGGGCAATCGATGGCGCCGGTCTGCACGCCTTTCTCAAAGCCGACCGCCACGTCGCCGTCTCCCAGGTCCAGCACCCGGTCCATTATCGCTCTGACTTCGAGTTCGGTGATTCTTTCCTCGGTCTTTATCGATTCAATGTCCAGGTCGATTTTCTGGGCCCTGATAACATCGAAAATAAACTTGGCCGCGCGATAGCTCACCGCATGAGCTTCCTTGGAGGGTATACCGGCCGCTTCGTCGATTGTCCGTACGTAGACGATTTCACCTTCGGCCAGCGCCGCCACCGTAGCGCTGTAGCTGAGAAAACCGAACGACATCCCCATATCCTGCGGATGGGGGAACAGGGGCACCTGGTCCAGGGCCAGGCCGGGAACGATGACGTCTGCGTATCCAAATTTGTCCAGGTACTCCCTCATCAGTTTTCGCAGTACCCGCGCCCAGGCAATATCCTGCGCCAGGTGACCGAACATGGATATGCGAGGTATGACGCTTTTCACGCCCTGTTCGGCGCCCAGCATGCCGACGATGATAACGCTGGCGATATCGACGCTCATGGGAAACTGGAGATTGGCATTTATCCCGTCAGTGTCATTGGCTATAGTAACGCCTCTTTCCGCGTAGTAGCCTATCAGGCGCTGGACGTACTGGTATTCCTCGATGGACTCGGCCGCCGTGGTCTTTTTTTCATACCAGCCGAACGTCAGAAGGGGGTCGACGAGGGCGGCGGTGATGCCGGCGGCGAAGGCGATTTCAGCCATTAACCTGATTCCGCCGATGTTGGTCAACCGCTGGTTCAGTGCGGCCTCGGTGTTTTCAACGACTTTCCTGGTGTTCCGCACTCCATGGATGACCGTTGGGTAGCCGTTTAGCTTCGGCTGACCGGCTTTGATGCTTTCCTCCAACCCCCGCTGGGCCTTGGCATACTGGCCGAGGCGGCAGTAGCTGTCCGGGGTGAGAGGAATCACGGGGAGACCTGCTTCAAATAACGCTTTATTAAGTTCAATCTCCTGCTCCAGGATGGGCGTGCCACCCCTGGGGAAAATGACGGTCCTGCCTTCCTGGTGCAGTTTCTGTACCACCTTGGTAAAGTTCTTATAGTCGGGTAATCCTTTGTGGTATTCCACCGCTTCCTCGAAGTCGACCTCTTTGCCGGTCGGCCACCGGGAAAGCACGTCTTTTCTTTCGCGAAGAAACCTGTCTTCTTCCCACTTCTTGTTACGAACGGTAATCTCCATTTCACCCCTTAGATGCAGATTTTACTCGTGTTGGCCGGCTTTCTTCTCTTCTTCTTCAACTTTCATAAAAGCGGCCAGTGCCACCCCGAAAGCCGGTACCCCACCCGGTATGACCGTCGTTTTAATTGCATCGAGGACTTCCTGCCTGGTGGCTCCGAGTTGTAACGCCCGCTTGATGTGCAGGTATACCGCGTTATCCTGTCCCCTGAATGCGAGAATACCTATGGCAATGAACTCCCTGAACTTTGCCGGCAGCGCCTTCCCGTCCGTCAGGGCCGTCTCATACAGGGTATCGTATGCCTCCATGAAGTCGATATCATTTTCGACCATATAGGTCCAGGCGGGAGGCATATAGCCCCTTTCTTTCTTCATCTTCCTGATGAGCTTCTGCCTTTTCCCTTGCTTATCATCGTTGTCCATCGTGTTTCTCCTTGTTTATGAATCGCGTAAATGAACTGGCGGCATACATCGGGCGTAGGTTGGTACTTCTGTCTTTATACTCCTTGTCCACGAGAACTGGTTGAAATATGCCATATTCTCCCAGTCCGGTCAAGGTCTCAGTTGTAGCCAACCCCCCTTTAATGAGTTTTTCTTAAGGAATTTCCGATTTTATTATCGATTCTATCGGTTTTCAGCCCTCTCTCCTCCGTCTTCCCGTTAACCTGATTAAGAATTATCTCTGATTAAGGATTACAGATATGGGTCTTAAATTAGCCTGTCAACGTGAAGGCTAATATAAAAGTTCCACCTATCGTACGGTACCGCCCACAGTACAGGATTTGAACTATATATTACCAGAATCAACGTTTGACT
>JBDRFW010000057.1:0-8521 GCA_043818415.1 Chloroflexota bacterium
GTAGGACATTTCCGGCCGACTGTGGATTAAGATAATGCGGTCGCCCACGCCGTGCGACTCCAGCACCGCGTTGGCGTAGCCGGCCGCCTCCAGCTCCGTCATACCCGGCCTCACGTTGGCCAGGAAGGCATAGTGGGCCATGTCCGAGATAATGATGGCCTTCCGCATGACGGCCAGCTCCTCGTCGCTCTTGGGACCGCGGATTTCCCCGAAAAGTCGGTGCGATTCCACGAGCTGGACGGCGGGGCAGAGCTCATTGAAGGTCTGGTGCTCGAAAACCGGCCAGAAGCGGAAGCTGTCGATGCCGATTTTGCTTTTCTGGAGCCCCAGCTTGATGATGTGCCGGGCCGCGTCCGCCGTCGGGTTCGGCGAGGGGTGGACATCCCCGGCGGGTATCCAGCAACCCTGCCGCGCCAGCGACTCCCCGGTGATGCCGGTGTTGCTGGGGACGAGGAGGACAGGATTTCCCTCGGCGGGGAAAATCACCATGTTCAGCTTGCTGCCCCACAGCCGCGTCAGGTAGTGGACGGGCACGCCCAGCTGGGTACCCCCGTAGACCAGCAGCGCTGAAACCCCGGCGGCCTTCAGCTTCCCCCTCAGCAGCGACCAGCGGCGCTCTTTCTCTTTCAGGCTCAGTTCCGGCTTAGCTTCTTCTTGCGGCATTTCTCACGTTCCTTTCCGCCCTTCATTCATATTAATTTACCGCCAGACAGGCGATAATGTCAAAATACGTGTTTTCATTACCGGCCGAGTATAGTAGTATTGGTATGACTTAGGGAGGAGCTAGATGCGCACAGCTGAAGCCATGCTTCGCTTCAGGGAGGGGGTTGCCCGGTTCCTCAAGGCGGACAGCATCGTGGATGACGACCGCATCCTTGAAAGCTATGACCGGGATATCAGCTTCGCCGAGGGCGGCCGCGCCCGGCTGCTGGTCTATCCACAAAACCGGGAGGACGTCCGGGGAATCGTCCGGATGGCTTCAACAGGCGGGGTGCCGCTGGTGCCGGTCAGCTCCGGCCCGCCCCATTTTCGGGGGGACACTGTGCCTTCCGCTGACGCGGTCATCGTGGACTTCAGCCGGATGAAGCGTATTATCAGGATAGACCCGGTCAGTCGCTACGCTGTGCTCGAGCCGGGCGTGACCTACGGGGAGCTTGTCCCGGAGCTGCGCAAGCAGGGACTCAAGCTTTGTATACCGCTACTGCCCCGCGCCACCAAGTCCGTGGTCACCAGCCGACTGGAGAGGGAGCCGGGGCTCATTCCCAAGTACCAGTACGACTACCTCGACCCCCTCCTGACGCTGGAGGTGGTTTACGGCACCGGGGATGATTTCCGCACCGGCTCGGCCTCCGGCCCAGGTACGCCGGAAACTCTGAAAGCGGACGGAGTCAACCCCTCGGGGCCGGGCGTTCTCGACTTCTTCCGGTTCGTCTCAGGCGCGCAGGGGACGATGGGGCTGGTGACCCGGGCCGCCACCAAGGTCGAGGTGCTGCCGTCGCTCGAAAAGCTCTTTTTTATAACGTCGGAAGACGTGAGACCCCTGGTGGAGGTCATGAACCGGCTCCTCCGTAAAAGGGTCGTTGACGAATGTTTAGCCCTGAACGGCGTTAACCTGGCGGCGGTGCTGGCGGAAGGTCGGCCGCAGGACTTTGAAGACTTGAAGAAGGACCTGCCGCCCTGGACGCTGCTGGTGAGCCTGGCTGGATACCGGCGGCGCCCCGAAGAACGGGTGGCCATCATGGAGAGATACCTGGGAGAAATCTGCCGGGAGCTGGGGCTGGAGGCACAGACCTCGCTGCCCGGCGGGGGCGGTCTGGAAAAGAAAGTCCCGGAGCTGCTGTCCAATCCCTGGCGCGGCGAGCCTTACTGGAAGCTGCGCCAGAAAGACGCCTGCCACGATATCTTTTTCCTGACCACCCTGAGTAAGGTGCCGGAGTTCGTCGGGGTGATGAAGGGGTCGGCGGCGAGGCACGGTTACCCCTTCGAGGATATCGGCGGCTACCTCCAGCCGATGGTGCAGGGGCGGGGCTGCCACGTGGAGTTCAGTATCCCCTGCGGTAAAGAAGAAACTGCCAAAGTCAAGAATTTCTTTATTGAAGCATCGGAGACCCTTATCAATCACGGCGCGTTCTTCAGTCGGCCTTACGGCCCCTGGGCCGATATGGTCTATGGGCGCGATGGGGAGGGCGTAGCGGCGCTAAAGAAGCTGAAAGATATCTTCGACCCCAATAATATCCTGAACCCGGGTAAGCTGTGCTTCGGGGAGGGAGGACATGGATAAACTTTCCGACTTCCGCTATACCATGACGTCCTGCAACAGCTGCGGTCAGTGCCGCTTTATCCTGGGGCCCAGGATGAAGGGCTGGGAGTACGCCGAGATTTGCCCCATCCACCTGCGGTACCGCTGGGACGCCTACTCCGGCCAGGGGCTGATTAACATCGCCCAGGAGCTCCTGGAAGGTGAGCTCGACTACGGGGACGGGCTCATCGAGCATATCTACACCTGCACCACCTGCGGTGCCTGCGATATCAATTGTAAGTCGGTGCGGGACATGGAGGTGCTGGACACGATTCTGGCGCTCCGGGCCAGGTGCGTCGAGGATGGCCGGGGGCCGCTGCCGCCGCACCTGGAGCAAGCCCGGTACATCGAGGCCCATCACAACATCTTCGGAGAGCCCCACGAGGAGAGGTCTGACTGGCTTCCCGAAGGAATAAAGCTGTCCGAAAAAGCCGACGTCGCTTACTTCGCCGGCTGCAGCGCCGCCTATAAACACCCGGGCATCGCCCGCAATACGGCCAGGATACTCAACGCCGGCGGGCTGGACTTCAAAGTACTCCCGGACGAGTACTGCTGCGGGGCGCCGCTGTGGCGGACGGGGCAGACCGAGGCCGCCCGCAAGCTAGCCGAGCACAACATGGAAGCCTTCAGGGAAAACGGCATCAGGACAGTGGTCACCGCCTGCGCCGAGTGCTACGGCACCTTCCGGGGGTTCTATCCCCGGATTGCCCCGCCCGACTTCGAGGTCGTGCATATCTCCGAGGTCGTCCACCGGATGCTCCGGAAAGGAAAACTGGAGATGAAGGGGAAACTTGACATAAAAGTTACCTACCATGACCCCTGCCTGCTGGGGAGGCTCTCCGAGCCCTACGTGCCCTGGCACGGCGAGATAAAGTCGTTCGGCTACCATGACCCACCCAAGCAGTGGCGGCGGGGCACCAGCGGCGTTTACGAGGCCCCGCGGGAGGTCCTCGGGGCTATCCCCGGCCTGGAACTGTTAGAGATGACCCGCTACGCGGAGAACGCCTTCTGCTGCGGCGGGGGCGGCGGCGTGCCGGCAGCCTTCCCCGACTTCGCCCTCTGGACGGCGGCGGAAAGGCTCGACGAGGCCAAATCTACCGGCGCTAATGCCGTCGTTTCCGCCTGTCCCTGGTGTGAGTCGAGCTTCCAGAACGCCATCGACGCCGGTAAGAGCACCCTGCAATACCATGATTTTACCGAGCTCGTCGTCAGGGCGCTGGAGTTGTGAAAATGGAGAACGTGATAAGCCTGCCGAAAGAAGTATACCAGGCGCTACTTAAGGTGGTGGGACCGGAAAACATCACCGACCGACCCCATGTCCTGGCGGCCCTTCGCCACACCAACCCCCAGAACGGCCGCAAGCCCCCCAGCCCGGCGGCAGTCATCATGCCCGGGAGCGTCGAGGAAGTCCAGGAAATCGTCAGGATATGCAACCGCCACGGCGTCCGGTACAACGCCGTCGTCTCCCTGTTCGGCATGGGAGGGGTCGTCAGCCAGCCGGGGATGCTGGTCATCAGCCTGCGCCGTATGAACCGGATAATCGAGATTAACGAGTTCGACCGCTACGCTGTCATCGAGCCGGCCGTCCGCCAGGTCCAGCTTAAGGCCGAGGTCTTCAAGCGCGGCCTGACCTATCCCACCGCCTCGGCCGGGCCTTCCTGCTCGGTGCTGGCCAACTTCCTCACCTCCGGAGACCACCATACCCAGCACAGCAGCTCCCGGTGCTCCCGCTACCTGCTCGGCTACGAGTGGGTCACCCCCACCGGCGAGGTCGTCAGGGTAGGCTCGCTGGCCCATAACGCCGGGTGTTTCTGCCCGGACGGCCCCGGCCCCTCCCTGAGGGGACTGGCCCGCGGCTACGGCGGCTGGGGTGGGGGACTCGGCATCGTGACCCGCATCGCCATCGGGCTGGACGATTGGAAAGGGCCGCGGGTGCTGCCGACACAGGGGCATTCTCCCGACTATAAGATACCGTTCCCGCCGGACTGCCACCGGGTCTTTATCTTCAAGTTCCCCACGCTGGAACAGGTGTGCGACGCCATGATCGAGATGGGCAAGGCGGAAATCGGGCAGGCGGTGCTGAAATTCTTCTACGCCACCGAGGCCGTGCTGTTCACCGTCTCCGCCAACGATTTTTGGGACTTGTGGAACAGAGGCATTTACCAGAGGGAGCTGCCGCGGGCGCTGTGGGTCTATCTGGCCGCCTGGACGCCGGAGGAGTTGGCCTACGAGGAGCTTGTCATGGAGGACATCGTGGACGAGTTCGGCGGGGAGCCGGTGGACGCGTCCATCACCCGGAAATACGAGGAGAACATGGACTTCTTTATCTTGGTGAGCTTCCTTCAGCGGGTGCTCAAGCTGGGAGGGGGGTGGAGTCCCACCAAGCTGGGGGCCGACTCCGTCCGCCACATGTTCGAGGTAGCTGCGGCCATCCCCGAGTTCTTCTACGAGTTTATCGAAAAGGGGCGGATACTGGACGCGCCGCACAACTTCCAGGTTATCCCCATGGAGTACGGCCACGCCGCCCACATCGAGCTGCTCTTCTTCTTTGATAATCAACTTCCGGACTGGCAGCAGATACCGGCGGAGGTTATGCAGAAGTCCATGGAAAGCGATATCCGGCACGGGTTCCACGCCGCCACACCCCCGCGCGTCAGAGCCGTGATGGAAAGGCTAGGGCCTCTCTACGGCAACTTCCAGGTCTGGACGAATAAAATCAAGGAGAGCTTCGACCCCAACAACGTATCTAATCCGGGGCCTTAGCCGCTATTTTCCGAACTTGATGCGCGGTATCCTGGCTTCCTTCATGTTATCGGCCATCGTCCAGAAAAAGGCCTCACCTTTGCGGATGGCAAACACCACCAGCAGTGGGTCTTCTGGCCCCTTTACCCCGATGTCCTTGAGGAACGGCCTGGCCTCCAGGAACCGCTTCCTGATAGCCAAATCGTCGATGAACTCCACCTTGCCGGTGACTCTCATCGACCTGCCCTTGCAGAAGTAGCATACTTCTACTTTCTGGTTGGCCTTCAGCTGCTTGCCGAAGTTCTTGGTGGCTTCCGTATTGAAATAGAATCCCGTGTCATCGGCGTAGAGCATCGCCAGCCCCCGTACCCGCGGCTGGTCGCCGTCCATCGTGGCCACGAAACAGGTGGTGTTCTCATTGGCAAAATTTACGCAGTCCTTGAATTCCATCAATTACTCCTTATTAATGTATGATTACGGGTCTTCAGCCCGTGGGGTCCCACTTGACGTCTTTATAACACTCCCTCAGCTTGGGCTTCTCAATTTTGCCGGTGGGGTTGCGCGGCACTTCCCCGAAGAGGATAATCCTGGGCCAGGCGTACTTGGGAAGCTGCGGTTCGAAGTAAGCCCTCATTTCCGCTTCGGTAAGGTCGACGCCGTCCTTGGGCTGGACGACGGCGGCCACCACCTCCCCGTAGCGGTCGTCGGGGATGCCGATGATGGCCACGTCCTTGACCTTGGGCTGGCCGATGAGCACCGATTCGAGGTCGACCGGGAAGATGTTCTCCCCGCCGCTGATAATCAGGTCCTTCTTGCGGTCGACGTAGTAGATAAAGCCCTCCTCGTCTTTTTTGACCAGGTCGCCGGTGTACAGCCAGCCGTCTTTTAACGTCTCGGCCGTTTTCTCCGGGTTCTTGTAGTAGCATTTCATCACCTGGTTGCCCTTCATAATCATCTCGCCCACCGTGCCGATGGGGACGTCGTTGCCGTCATTATCGACGACGCGGGCGTCCAGGTTAAGCCGGGGGTAGCCCATCGAGCCGAGCTTGTGGATGTTTTCCAGGCCGAGGTGCATACAGGGGCCGGCCGACTCCGTCAGGCCGTAGTTTTCTTCGTAGTCGATGTTGGTGAAGTGCTTCAGGAAGCGCCTGACGAGCACCGGCGGGATAGGCTGCGCCCCGGAGTGCACCAGCCGCAGCGAGCTGATATCATAGTCGGAGAGCTTGAGGTCGCCTTTATCCAGGGCGGTGACGATGTCCTGGAGCCAGGGCACCAGCAGCATGCAGAGCGTTATTTTTTCTCTGGCAATGGTCTCCAGAATCAGCTTGGCGGTAATCCTCTCGCCGCCGGTGGTCATGACGGCCCGGCCGCCGGCGATAAAAGAGCCGAACCAGTGCATCTTGCCGCCGGTATGATAGAGGGGCTGGATGAGCAGGAAGCAGTCTTTACGCGTCTCCCGGTGCGAGTAGTTCTCGTTGACGGCCACGTGCTCCAGGCTGCGGTGGCACAACAGGGTAGCCTTGGGGTCGCCGGTGGTACCGGAGGTGAAGTAAAGGCCGGCATCGTCTTCGCCGCTCAGTTTTACGTCCGGCGGCTCCGGGGATGACTTCGCCAGCACCTCGTCATAGGCTTCCATGCCCCGTGGCAGCTTCTCCCCGACGAAGATATACTTCTTAATCGTCGGCATTTCCCCCCGGATTTCCTCCACCCGCTCGGTGAAGTCCCGGTCTAAAATCATGATTTTAGGCGCGGCGATATCCACGCAATACTTTATCTGTCGGCTGATGAAGCGGAAGTTTAGGGGCGCCGCCATGGCGCCGGACTTGAGAATGCCGAAATAGGCTTCCAGCCACTTGACAGAGTTCATCATCAGGTGGATGACGACGTCCCCCTTCTTTATCCCCCGCTCAATCAGGGCATTGGCCACCCGGTTGGCGTTATCGTCGAACTCCTTCCAGGTGATGGACCGTCTCAGGTTCTTGCTCGGCGTTATCTCGATCAGGGCGGTGGCGTCGGGCGTCAGTCTGGCGTTGCGGGCCAGAATTTCCGTTATGGTCATACTTTCGGCTCCTTTCCCGTGTTTACCTGAGAGCGTTCCGGGCAAGCGGCAGCCGCGGGAAGATGGGGATTAGATAAGCAGGGACTTTCATCAGTAAAATCAATGTGAAAGCGGCCACCGGCTGGCATGCTGAGCACGCTTGATTATAGTCTATTCCAGTCGGGATTGTCAATTTGCGCAGCTTGGAGCGCCATCGGCGCTGTGCTATAATTTCAATGAGGTAGCCGACGTTATGATGGGGCAACTGGAAAGGCTGGAAAAGCGTTACCGCGAGATAGACGAGACCATGGCCCGGCCGGAGGTCTCTACCGACCTCCCCCGGCTCCAGGCGCTGGCCCAGGAGAGGGCCTCCCTGGAGGACGTGGTCAAGTCCTACCGCGAGTACCGGGCGGTGAGCCGGTCGCTGGAGGAGACCCGCCAGATGCTGGATGACGGGCTCGACGAGGAGATGACAGCCCTGGCCCGCCAGGAGATAGACACCCTGGAGGCGAAGCTGGACAAGCTCAACGAGGCGATCCGGACGGCGTTGCTGCCCCGCGACCCCAACGACGAGAAGGATATTATCATGGAAATCAGGGCCGGGACGGGGGGCAACGAAGCCGCGCTGTTCGCCGCCGACCTCTTCCGCATGTACAGTCGCTACGCCCAGCGGCAGGGCTGGAAGACTGACGTTATGAGCATGAACGAGAGCGGTATCGGCGGTTTCAAGGAGATAATCTTCGAGATAAAGGGCAAGGGGGCCTTCAGCCGCCTCAAGTACGAGCGGGGGGTCCACCGCGTGCAGCGCGTCCCGATTACCGAGGCCTCCGGCCGGATTCATACCTCTACGGCCACGGCGGCCGTCCTGCCCAAGGCGGAGGAGGTGGACATTCGTATCAACCCGGACGACCTCAAGGTGGATATTTTCCACAGCGGCAGCGCCGGGGGGCAGAATGTGAACAAGGTAGCCACGGCCGTCCGCATGACGCACCTGCCCACCGGCATCGTCGTGGTCTGCCAGGACGAGCGCTCCCAGCTCCAGAACAAGACCAAGGCGATGGCCGTGCTCCGGACGCGGCTGCTGGACATCGAGCGGCAGAAGCAGGAGGAGCGGATAACCTCGGACCGCCGCTCCCAGGTGGGCACCGGCGAGCGCGCCGAGAAGATAAGGACTTACAACTACCCCCAGGACCGCGTCTCCGACCATCGCATCAACCTCACCCTCCACAACCTGCCCCGCTTCATGGAGGGTGATCTCGATGAACTCATCGACGAGCTGGCCACCACCGAGCAGGCCCGGCAGCTCGAGGAACAGACGGTGTGAACCTGAGAGAGGCGCTGGCCCGCGCCCGCCGCACCCTTTCGGACGAACACATCGAGGACGCCGACCTGGAAGGGGAAGTCCTCCTGAGGCACGTGCTGGGAGTGGGACGCGCGGAGCT
>JBDRFW010000058.1:0-3010 GCA_043818415.1 Chloroflexota bacterium
CAGCTTCTCCACCGCCAGGCAGTAGGCCAGGTTATTGCTCATCGGGCAGATGTAATCCAGGCGGTCGGTCAGCGGGATAAAACCGGTATAGGTCCTTTCCTCGGCGAGCTTCTCGATGCCCCGGTGCAGGTAGCCGAAGATAGGCTCGATATCCAGGACGACCTCGCCGTCGAGGGTGGCCCGCATGCGGTAAACGCCGTGGGTGCTCGGGTGTAAGGGCCCGAAGTTCAGGACGAACGGCTCGGTCTTGAGCGTCATCAGCTCGGTCGTCGTCACGGCCGGAAGTCCTTTCGCAGGGGATGCCCCGGGAAGCCGTCCCAGAGGAGGATGCGCTTCAGGTTCGGGTGACCCTCGAATGTAATGCCCATGAGGTCGTAGATTTCACGCTCCTGGAAATCGGCCCCCTGCCACAACCCCATTACCGATGGTACGGTGGGATTCTCCCGGTCGTAGCACCGGGTCTTGAAAATCACGCTTTGGTTGTGCTCCAGGGAGGTCAGCTGGTAAACGACCTCGAAATAGCTGTAATAATCGACGGCGGTTATATAATTCAGGTAATCGAATTTCAGGCCTTCGGCATCCTTGAGATGGGCGGCCATATCCAGCAGGGAACCGGCCTTTACCACCAGGCTGTCCCGGCTTGATTCCTCGATGCTTCCGGGGAATTTCTCTTCTATCCGCTTGGCCAGTTCCTGTCCGGAGAGGGCCACCGTCATTCGTGCTTGCCTTTCTGTAACAGTTTGGGGGGGTCCGGTATGGGGCGTTCCTTGGCAATCTTTTTTTGCAGCATTTGTATTCCGTAAATCAGGGCCTCCGGGCGGGGCGGGCAGCCGGGCACGTAGACATCTACGGGGATTATCTTGTTGTACCCCGGCACCACGTTGTAAGATGAGCGGAAGATGCCGCCGCTGATGCCGCAGGCGCCCATGGCGATGACCCATTTCGGCTCGGGCATCTGGTCGTATATCCGCCGGACGACGGGGGCCATCTTCCAGGTGAGGGTTCCGGCGGTAATCATCAGGTCGGCCTGGCGCGGCGAGGCCCGCAGGATTTCCATGCCGAAGCGGGATAAATCGAAGCGGGGCCCCTCGGCGGCGATAAGCTCAAAGGCGCAGCAGGCGGGGAAGCATATTGCCGTCCAGAGGGAGGAGCGGCGGCTCCAGTCAATAACCGTGTCCAGCGAAGTCAGCACGATGTTGCGCTTGACTTCCTCGTCCAGCCAGGCATCGGGGTCGGGGATGGACTCCCCGGCGCCGGCTTTAAGCTCTTCGATTATCTGGCCTTCATGGCGGTCGAGTTCTGAAGATTTATAAATGTATTCCCTATCGCTGCTTACTTCCATTCCAGGACCTTCTTCTTCCAGGCGTAGACATAGCCGATAACGACAACGCCGACGAGGACCAGCACCGCGAAAAAGCTGAAAAGACCCAGCTCCCGTAGCTGTACCGCCCAGGGATAGAGGAAGACCACCAGGACATCAATGGCCAGGAAGACGAGGGCGTAGAAATAGTAGTGGAAGTTGAACCGCACCCAGGTCTTGCCAATGGTCTCCACGCCGCACTCGAAGGTGGAGTTTTTAATGGGGTTGGGGTGGCTGGGGACTATTTTCAGGTAGCGGAGGACGACGGGGATGACGGGCATGGAAAGGGAAAAAAGAGCGACGATGATGAAAAACAGCCCGATTAATCCGTAGTTCGCTAGCAAGGAGACTCCTTAACGTTTCAAACTACACAGCAGCCGTTGGCTAGTATACCACACATTTTTTTTAAAAAGCAACCACGGCGCAGCCTGAACCAAGGGGAAAAACAGCCGGTCCGGCCGTGAGTTTTCCGGGTGGGAAGGGGATACTTTATCGCGGGGCTGCAAGCTTGTATTTCTTCGCCATCGCCTCCAGGCCGGGCATGGCGCGCGCCAGTGTCCCTTCCTCGACGCAGTAAACGAGCCGGAAGTAACCGGGCGTCCCGAAGGCCACACCGGGCACCGTCAGGACATGGTGCTCCCGCTGCAGCTCGTGCACGAAGGCCACGTCGTCCTTGATGGGGCACCTGGGGAAGATGTAGAAAGCGCCCTGCGGCTTGACCACCTCGTAGCCCATGCGGACCAGGTTGCCGTAAATGAAGTCGCGCAGGTGCTGGTACTCGGCCACCGGGATGGTCACATCCTGGAGGCGGCGTACCACGTTCTGCATCAGCGCCGGGGCGTTGATGAACCCCAACGTCCGGGTGCAGAAGACGAACCCGGTTATCATCTCGTCATGGTGCGAGCTTTCCGGGTGCAGGGCGATGTAGCCGATGCGCTCCCCGGCGATGGAAAGGTCCTTGGAGTGTGAGGTGGCGATGATACTGTGCCGGTGGAAGTTCAGCGGCGAGGGATATTTAATGCCGTCGTAGATTATTTTCCTGTACGGCTCGTCGCTGACGATGAATATCTCCGTGCCGTATTCTTTCTCCTTTTTACGCAGATCTCGCCCATCCGCCGCATCAGGTCGGCGCTGTAAACGACGCCGGTGGGATTGTTCGGCGAATCGATGAGCAACGCCCTGGTCCGGGGGCCGATGGCCGCCTCGAACAGGTCGAGGCGGGGTATGAACCCATCGTCGGTGGGCACGAGCTTGACGACGCCGTCGTGGTTCTCCACGTAGTTAAAGTAGTCGACGAACCAGGGCAGGAACAGGATGACCTCGTCGCCGGGGTCCAAAATCGTTTTCAGCGCCACGTTGATGGCCCCCGCCGCGCCGCAGGCCATGATGACGTCCTTCTCGGTGAGCTTGATGCCGGTTTCCCGCGTCAGCTGGGCCGCCACCGCCGCCCGGGTCTCCGGGTAGCCGGCGTTCTCCATGTAGCCGTGCATGCCGGGGAAGGGGTTGTCCACCAGGCGCTTGAGCTCGCGTTTGAACTCCGGGGGCGGCTCCATGACCGGGTTGCCCAGCGAGAGGTCGATGACGTTCTCCGCGCCGAACCGCTTCTTCATGGCGATGCCTTCCTCGAACATCCGCCTTATCCACGACCCC
>JBDRFW010000059.1:0-5531 GCA_043818415.1 Chloroflexota bacterium
GAGAGGGGAGAAATACGTACTCTCACCAGAAAATACCGGGCGGGAGATTTAAAAAATACCTTCGTGGCCATCGCGGCGACCGGCGATGGCGAGATTAATCAACGAGTGGTGGCGGAGGCCCGCCGGAAGAAAGTGCTGGTCAACACGGTCGATGATGCCGAAAACTCCGATTTCATTGTCCCTTCGTACCTGCGCCGGGGTGATTTAACGGTGGCCGTAGCCACCGGCGGTAAAAGCCCGGCGCTGGCGCGGAAAATCCGCTCCAGGCTTGAAAAGGAAATAGATGAGGAATATAAGGCGCTGACAGACCTCATCGGCGAGGTCCGGACCCAACTCAAGCAGCAAAAATTAGAAGTCGATGCCGATGGCTGGCAGGAAGCCCTCGACCTCGACCGGCTTCTCGACCTCGTGAGGCAAGGGGATAAGGAGAAAGCCAGGGCCACCCTGCTCGCTAATCTCAAGGCAAACCAGAGGTAGTTTTCCGATTAAGCAGATGGATATTTGTCTGGTAGGCATAAATCACCGCACGGCGCCGGTGGCTATCCGGGAGAAGGCGGCCGTCAGATCGGGGAGACTGGATGATGCCCTGCGGTTGCTGGGCTCACGCGTGTCTCACGGCGTGATTCTTTCCACCTGTAACCGCACCGAGGTCTATACTATCTCAAACAGCGACCGCGATGCTGAGGAAGCCAGCCTCGACTTTCTGCGGAATCACCTGGAAGCTACGGACACCGCCCTGCTCGAGCATACCTACGTCCTGTACGATAAGGCGGCCGTGGAGCATCTCTTCCGCACCGCCAGCGGTCTTGACTCGATGGTTCTCGGCGAGTACGAGGTCCTGGGCCAGGTACGGCAGGCGCTGGAGATTGCTGAAAAGGCGGGGATGGTGAGTCTGCCGCTGCGCCACGTTTTTCAGAGCGCCATCCGGACCGGCCGGCGGGTGCGTGACGAGACCGGAATAAGTAAAAACGCCTTTTCCGTCAGCTCGGTGGCGGTGGACCTGGCCTCAAAAATCGTTGGCCGTCTTGAGGGCTGTAAAATGCTCGTCATCGGGGCTGGCGAGGCGGGAAGGCTGGTGGCCAAAGCGGCTCGCGACCGGGGGGTCTCCCGGATTGTCATTGCCAGCCGGACTCAGGAGAGAGCCGCCAGCCTGACGGAAATGCTGGGTGGCATCCCCGTCAGCCTGAACAACATCGAGGAGGAGCTGGATACCTGTAACATTATTGTCACCTGTGCCGATGCCCCGCATTGTATCCTTGATGTTCCCCAGCTGGCGGCTCCCATGCAGAGGCGCCCGGGTACGCCGCTGGTGATAATCGATATCACCGTGCCGCGTAACGTGGAGCCGGCCGTGACGCAAATAAAGAATGTCTTTCTGTACAACATCGACGACCTATCCCGGATTTCTGAAAAAAACTGCCGGCAGAGACAGTCGGAGGTTAAGGAAGCCGAAAATGTCGTATCGGCTGAGCTGACCAAATTCACAAGCTGGTGGCAGGACTTCAAGATCAGACCATTAATCCGCGCCATGATGAGTAAGGCGGAGGAGATACGCCGCTCGCACCTGGACCGCACCGTGAAAAAATTGCCTCCGCTCTCTGACGAAGAACTCTATAGTCTGGAAATGATGACCAGGGGCATCATCGCCAAGTTACTGAAGGACCCCATCCATGTCCTTAAAGCCAACGGGCACGATAAACACGAATATGCTGAAATGTTAAAAGAGCTTTTCCAGCTGAACGTAGAGAGCTACGGATGAGCCGAAGAATCGTAATCGGCTCCAGGGGCAGCCAGCTCGCCCTGGTTCAGGCCGAGTCCGTGGCGGCCGGGATTAGAGAAAAAAATCCGGGTATTGAAGTCGGCATCAGCCGGATTGTCACCAGGGGCGACCGGGAACGCCGTATCCCGCTTGACCGGATGGCCGGTATCGGCGTCTTTGTTAAAGAACTGGAGGAAGCCCTGCTCGACGGCCGTATCGACCTGGCGGTACACAGCCTCAAGGACATGCCGGCCGAGATACCTGCCGGGCTGCGCCTGGCCGCCGTAATCGAGAGGGCTGACCCCAGAGATGTGCTCGTTTCCCGGGGAGAGAAGCTGGCTGAGCTTGCCTCCGGGGCCAGGATAGGTACCGGCAGCCTGAGGCGAGCCGTGCAGCTTGGCGCCTACCGCCCTGACCTGGAGGCATGCGGCATCCGGGGAAATGTTGATACCCGGCTGCGTAAAGTGGCCGATGGCGAGTTTGACGGTATCATTTTAGCCGCGGCGGCGCTGCAGCGGCTTGGCCGGGAGAACCGGATAAGCGAATATCTGCCAGTGGAGCACTTTCTGCCGGCGGTAGGTCAGGGGGCCCTGGCGATGGAGACGCGTCAGGATGACAAAGAGATTATTGAAATAGTCGTTACCCTGAATCATCTGCCCACCTGGCAAAGCATCAGCGGCGAGCGCGCCTTCCTCCGCACCCTGGGAGGCGGCTGCCGGGCGCCGATTGCGGCTCTGGGCGTCGTCAAGGGCGCCACCCTGGAGCTTGACGGGATGGTCGCCGATGTCAGGGGAAAGAAGATATTGCGCCGTTCAGAAAAGGGCAGTGCCGCCGCCGCGGGAGAGGTCGGCACCAGGCTGGCACAAAAACTGCTGGGCATGGGGGCGGCAAAATTTATCGATGAGGCAGGAAAGGGATGAAAGCCGGTAAAGTGTATCTGGTGGGCGCCGGCCCGGGCGACCCGGGACTGATTACGGTGAAGGGTATTGACTGCCTCAAGAAGGCGGATGTCATCATTTATGACCGCCTGCTTGACCAGGGGCTTCTTGAAGCCGCGCCGCCGGCGGCGGAGAGGATATACGTGGGTAAGACCGCCGGAGAGCATACCAGGACGCAGCATGAGATAAACCGGCTGCTGGTAGATAAAGCTGAAGAAGGCATAACGATCGTCCGGCTGAAAGGCGGCGACCCGTTTGTCCTGGGGAGGGGTGGTGAAGAGGCTGAGGTCCTGGCGCAAAACGGCATCGCTTTTGAGGTAGTTCCGGGGGTAACATCGGCGGTGGCCGTGCCGGCCTATGCCGGCATCCCGGTGACTCACCGGGAGAAGGCATCCTCCTTTGCCGTCATCACCGGCCATGAAGACCCGGGTAAGGACAGCTCGAGCATTAACTGGGAAAAGCTGGCTACCGGCGTAGATACCTTAATCTTTCTCATGGGGATGAAAAACCTGCCGGAGATAGCCGCCAGGCTGATAGAATACGGCCGGCCACCGGAAACGCCGGTAGCCGTCATCAAAGATGGCACCCGTCCCGAGCAAGCAACCGTTGTCGGCAGCCTTAAGGATATCGTGTCCAGGGTGGAAGAATACGGCCTGACCGCCCCGGCAGTTATCGTGGTTGGCGACGTGATAAGTCTCAGGGAGAAGATTCGCTGGTTTGATAACCGCCCCCTTTTCGGGAAGCGCATCCTGGTCACCCGGGCACGCCGCCAGGCCAGCGCTTTGAGCCGACTTCTCGCTGAGCGCGGCGCGCAGCCTGTCGAACTTCCGGCGATTGATATCCAGGCTGCCGACTATGGAGAACTGGACCGGGCTGCCGCCAATCTGGGAAATTATCACTGGATAATCTTTACCAGCGTCAACGGCGTCGAGGCTTTCTGGGAGCGGCTGCAGCATCTGGAACGGGACAGCCGTACCCTCGGCGGACTGAGGATTGGCGCCATCGGGCCAGCCACGGCGCAGGCCCTGGAGGCTAAAGGCATAACACCTGATTATATACCTGAGGTTTATACCAGTGAAGGCGTCGTCGCCGGACTTAAAAAGCAAAATGTCACCGGGCAGAGATTTCTACTGCCCCGCGCGGACATTGCCGATAAGGAGCTGGCGCAGGGAATCAACCGGCTCGGCGCTTCGGTGCACGAGGTAACCGCCTACCGGACGCTCCCGGCCACCGAAGCCGTTACCCGGGCCAAACAGATGATTACTTCGGGTGAAATTGACATCGTCACCTTTACCAGTTCGTCAACGGTGTCCAATCTGCTGGCAGCCTTCGGGGAAGAACCGCTGGCAATAAGCCGTGCCAGGGTCGCCTGTATCGGTCCCAAAACGGCGGAAACCGCGGCTAGAGCCGGGCTGAACGTGGATATCATCGCCGGGGAGCAGACCGTAGCCGGCCTGGTAGCCGCCATCGAAGAGTATTTCAGGAAGGCGGCTTAGATGGCAGATTTCCCAAATGTACGCCTGCGACGCCTGCGCCGTACCGAGACCTTAAGAGCTCTGGTCCGTGAAAACCGGGTCGAGGTCGGTGACCTTATATATCCGCTATTCGTCGTCGAGGGTAAGGGGATAAAGGAGGAGATAACCTCCATGCCGGGCATCTTTCGCGGCTCGTCGGACCGGCTATCTCCGGAGATAGAAGATATAGCCAGGCTCAAGATACCGGCGGTTCTCCTCTTCGGCATTCCGGAAAACAAGGATGAAACCGGCTCGTCAGCCTGCCAGCCTGATGGGGTTATCCCGCAGGCGATACGCGTTATCAAGAGCGTGGCACCGGAACTCATGGTGATAACGGATGTCTGCCTCTGCGAGTACACCAGTCACGGTCATTGCGGGGTCGTCAACAACGGGCAGGTAGATAATGACCGGACCCTGCCTCTGCTAGCTACAATGGCCCTGTCTCACGCGGAAGCAGGTGCCGATATTGTCGCCCCCTCGGATATGATGGACGGCAGGGTGAAGGTAATACGAGAGGCATTGGACGAAAAAGGCTTCCAACATATCCCCATCATGTCATACGCCGCCAAGTACGCTTCCGCATTCTACGGGCCTTTCCGCGAAGCGGCGGAATCAACGCCCCAGTTCGGTGACCGCCGCGGCTACCAGATGGACCCGCCCAACGTGCGCGAGGCACTGCGGGAAGTGGAGCAGGACATCAAAGAAGGCGCCGACATCGTCATGGTCAAGCCGGCCCTGGCTTATCTGGACGTGATACGGCAGGTGCGCCACGCCTGCAATTACCCCCTGGCGGCCTATAATGTCAGTGGCGAGTACGCCATGGTGAAAGCCGCCGCCCAGCGGGACTGGCTGGATGAAAAACGGGCCGTCACGGAGATTCTGACCGCCATCAAGCGGGCCGGGGCGGATATTATCATCACCTATCATGCTAAACAACTGGCCCGATGGCTGCAGGAAGAATAGGGAGTACCCATGAATTTCCGACGTTCTCAGGAGCTCTTTGAAGAAGCCCGGCGGTACCTCCCCGGCGGGGTCGACAGCCCGGTGCGTGCCTTCAAGGCGGTCGGCGGCACCCCGCTTTTTATCGTCAGGGGGCGGGGCTCTCGTATCTTCGATGCCGACGGCAACGAGTTCATCGACTACGTTTGTTCCTGGGGGCCCTTAAGTCTGGGGCACGCGCACCCGCAGGTGGTTGATGCCCTGAAGCCGGCTTTGGAGCGCGGTACAACTTTTGGAGCATCCACGGAACTGGAGATAACGCTGGCCAGAATGATTGCGGCGGCGATGCCCTCCATCGAAATGATACGTTTTGTCAATTCA
>JBDRFW010000060.1:0-8419 GCA_043818415.1 Chloroflexota bacterium
CCGGTGTGGGTCAAGGACTACGAGTGCGTCCACGGCGGGATACAGCCGAGGATGGGAGAACCCTGGCTCTGCGCGGGCCTGGTCTACCCCACGGGACCGCAGTTCCGCTGGGGGGTGGAGCGCTGCGCCGAGAGGCTGTACAAGAAACACGGCATAACCAACCCCAGAAAGCAGCTCGACGTTATCGAGTCATATTCCCCATCTACCTGGCACGAGGTGGACTACTATGAAGCTATAAAATTGTGCGAGCCGGGCGAGGCCTGGAAGCTAATCGAGGAAGAAGCTACCTGGCCCCACGGTGAAATCCCGGTCGACCCCTCGGGGGGCGTGGTCTCCACCAATGCCATCGGGGCAACCGGCCTGCACCGGATAGCCGAGGCGGCGATACAGATAAGGGGAGACGGCGGCGAGCGGCAGGTGCCCGGGAAGGTCAACCTGGCCATGGCTTACGCCCAGGGGGCCGACCAGTTCGCCACGATGGTATTTTTAAGTAAGTCGTTGTGATACGGGAGGTAAGAGATGAATCAGCAGACTGCCCAGGAATACATACGCGTGCCGCACCGCCTGACAGCCCGCTGGCGCGAGCCGGCTGGTATTTATGTCAACCGGCTCTTCCTGAGTATGCGCGATAAGAAGCAACTCCTGGCAATAAAATGCCCCAAATGCGGAGCGGTCTGGTTCCCGCCGGAGCCAGTTTGCGGCAAGTGCAAGGTCAGAATCGAGGATAAAGAAGACAACTGGGTTAAGCTCGGCAACCGGGGTACGCTGCTGGCTGCCTACCACGTTACCGGCGCCAGGGAGGTTGACCCTTCCACCGGATGGCACCCCGACGGGCAGGTGTTCAATCCCATCGGCTTCATACGCCCGGACGGCGGCAACGAGTGGACGCTGCTCGCTCACGTCATGGAGGAGCCGGACACCACCAACCTGAAGCCGGGGACGCGCGTCGAGCCGGTGTGGAAGCCGAGAAGCCAGAGAACGGGCACCATGCAGGACATTAAATTCTGGAGGATTGTGGAGGAATAAGATGGCCAAAAAAACAAAAGAGGAGATACTCGTCGGGGAAAGAAACTTCGACAGTATCTTCAACTATGATGCCGGCGCCGTGCGAAGCAGGTTTTTGACCGAAATCAGGGACAACCGGAAACTGACGGGGATAAGGTGCCCGCAGTGCAACCTGGTCTACGTGCCGCCGCGCTCGGTCTGCCTGAAATGCTTCGCCAACCTGAGCGATTTCGTGGAAGTCGGGCAGACGGGCACATTGACGACTTATTCCATAGTCTACCGCTCCGAGCCGTTTTGCCCGGTGGAGGCCCCCTTCGTCTACGGTATTGTCCGGCTGGACGGGGCCGACACGGGCCTGGTCCACTTTATCAGCGAGGTCGACCTGCAAAAAGTACACACCGGGATGCGCGTCAAAGCCGTATATAAAGAGGAACGGGTCGGAAGTATCCTGGATATCAAATATTTCAAGCCGGCAGGAGGTGAGAAGTAATATGCCGATATCCGGGCCCGATATCCTTCTCTACGAAAAAAAAGACAGGATTGTCACCATTACCCTCAACCGGCCGGAGAGAGCCAATGCGCTCAGCGTGGAATTGATGCATCGACTGCTGGAGTCATGGCGCCGCTTCGATGAAGACGACGATGCCTGGGTAGCCGTGGTGACCGGCACCGGTGATAAGGTATTCTGCGCCGGGGCCGACCTAGTTGAGCTGAGAGAAAGCTTTGAAAAAACCCACAAGATGCCCGCCTGGCCCGAGTTCTATAAGACCGGGACCTGGAAACCCCTTATCGCTGCTATTAACGGCCATGCCAGCAGCGGCGGTTGGGCGCTGGCCCAGGCCTGCGATATCCGAATCGCTTCGGAAAAAGCGGAGTTCGGTATCGCCGAAACGATGTGGAACATGCCGGCCGGTTGGGTGTACGGCCTGACCGGGCAAATCAACCTGGGACACGCCCTGGAAGTGGTCCTCTGGGGAGACTCCAGAATCACCGCTCAAAGGGCCTACGAAATTGGCTGGGTCAACCGGGTGGTGCCCCCGGATAAGGTCCTGGACGAGGCGATGTCCCGGGCGGAACGGATGCTGTCACTGGGTCCTCGTTGCGTGAGAAACCTCAAGGAAATCCTGTACCGGTCACTCTTTATGACACCGGAAGAAGCGGAAGTATTTTATCATACCCTGGAAGCTAACCTTAAGGGTATGCAGGACACGGAAGAAGGCGCCAGAGCGTTTGTGGAAAAAAGAAAGCCGGTCTTTCGCAACCGATAAGCCGGAATCACGTCTGGCAGCGCGGGTAAAAAGAGAGTGACGGGCTGTTTTTCAAAGCGGCTAGACGTTAGCCCGGAACTCCACGGGTAGCTGGGTCGTGATGCTGCCATCAATAATACACCCGGCTATCTCCTCGTCACCCATCTTCAGCAACTCTTTGAAGACATACTCGTTGTGCTCGCCGAGGCATGGAGAAGGCTTCACTATCTCCCGAGGCGTCTTTGACATGATGTAACACGCCTGCTGCTCGTAAGCCGGCTGACCCATGACCGGATGGTCTACACGTACGAAGTGACGGCGGTACTCCAGTTGCGGGTCTTCAAACGTGTCCGAGCACTTGGCCACCACGTTAGCGGCTATACCGGCAGCTTGCAGAGTCCGCTCTGCTTGCTCGGCGGTAAGATTACCGGTCCACTCCGCCACCAGCATTTCGAGCTCCGACTCGTTATCCTTTCTTCCGGGAAGGGTACTGAATTTCTCGTCTTTTGTCCACGGCGGACTGCCGACAGCCTCGCCAAAGGCTCTCCATTCCCCGTCGGTAAAAATGCTTATGGCCACCCAGTAATCATCTCCCTGACAGGGGAAAACGCCGTGCGGAGCAGCATTAGGCAGACGGTTGCCATGGCGTCCCGCGATTCTCCCGTTTACCTGATAGTCCATCACCAGGGGAGCCAGGAATTGTACGGCAGCTTCGAACTGGGACTGTTCTATCCATTGCCCCTTGCCGGTCCTGCGGCGGTATTCCAGGGCGGCTACCAGAGCCATGGCATTAATAGAAGGACAGATGAAGTCGGTATAGGCGAAGGGGCTGGCCGGCACCCGGTCGGGCCAGCCGCTCAGTTCGGTAAAGCCGCTCAGGGCGCAGGCATTGTACCCGTAGCCGGCAAAGCTGGCGTGAGGCCCCTGGTTCCCCTGCATGCTGGAACTCAGATAGATGATATCCGGCTTCACCTTTCTGACGCTCTCGTAGTCCAGGCCCCATTTCTTCATAATCCGGGGCGAAAATGACTCCGTGACGATGTCCGCCCACTTGATCAGCCTGAGGGCGAGCTCCTGACCGTGAGGGTGATTCAGGTCAAGGCTGACGCAATATTTGTTGGGATTGTATTTGCCGAAGAGCATACTGCTATCGACACCGGGCTTGCCACCGGCGAAAGGGCTGGTCGTCCTGATGACATCCAACCGCTTATGGCTTTCCACTTTTACCACGGTAGCGCCGTGGTCCGCCAGGTACCTCGAACTTGCCGGCCCGACGATTGCCCAGGCGAATTCAAGTACCTTGATGCCTTCAAATACCTTTTTTCTCTCCATTCCGATGGCCCTTCTTCTAATCGTGACTCTGCTAAATAACCCCGCCCTTTTTTAATAGCTCCAGTTTCTCCGGACTGAGACCCAGCTCCTTAACGTAAATCTCCTCGTTATGCTCGCCGACAAGGGGTGCGCGCCGGCTGTACTTTATGGGAGTCTCGCTAAGTTTGAAGGGCGGCCCGCAGTACGTCAGGGTTTCTCCCAGTTCGGGGTGCTCCACCGTGGTCCAGTAGTTGCGAAATTTAAGCTGAGGATTCTGGCTCACGTCCTTTATCGTGGATACGGGGGCCAGGAGTATGCGCCTTTTTATGCCCCCTTCCTCAAACAGTTCCGCCTTGGTCCTGGTGGCGGTAAACTTCGCTATGGCTGTTTCCACCCTCCTGGCCAGGTCTTCCGTCAGGGCCGCCGCATTGTAGTCGGTCACGAAATCAACTTTATTCAGCCAGTCCTCGGCCATGCCCTCTTCATCCATCCACTGGACCAGCCTTTTCGTGGAAGATACCAGCGGCTCATTACCACCCTGGACTAAAATAAGAACATAGCCGTCCCGGCAAGGATAGCATACGGTCTGGCAAACCCCCGTAGCCGCGATATAAATACGGCCTCCGAACCTGCGGATATTGTCTTTGTTGACATCCCATATTTGCAGAAAATTCCATAACGGAGCCATGGCGCACTCCTGCATGGAAACGTCAACATGCTGGCCTTCGCCGCTGACCAGGCGGTACCAGAGCGCACTCATCGCGCCGTTGGCCGCCTCAAAACCGGCGATTAAGGAAGTTTGGGGAAAGCTTATCCAGTTAGGAGCGCGGTCAGGGTCGCCGCAGGTGTATAAAAACCCGCCGCTGGCCCAGGCAGTCAGGTCACTTGCCTTGAAGTTCGCCTTGGGGCCGGCCTGGCCGAAAGGGGATATGGAAGCCAGGATAATATCCGGCTTTATCCGGCTGAGGTCAACGTAACCCAGGCCCAGCCGGCCCATGTAACCGACTTCGAAGGACTCTAATATAATATCGGCGGTCAGCAGCAGCTTTATAAATAACTCCGGTCCCTCGGGTTTTTGAAGGTCTAATGTGATGCCCCTTTTGCTCGTATTATAAGCGTACCAGAAAAGGCTCTTTTCCGGGTCCGGGATGTCTTTGTAGAACGGTGCGATACGGGAGGGGCTGCCGCCGGGGGGCTCTATCTTGATTACATCCGCTCCGAGGTCGCCAAATAGCTTGGCCCCAATCATACACCCGCCCTCGGTGAGGTCTAATACGCGGTAGGGCGCCAGTGCTGAGGCATTTTCATGCTTTGGGCTCATAAACACTCCCGGCAAAAATGGGTGGTGAGGGCGTCTCGCGGCGACTTCGCCCATTATACCATAGCAGGCTTGATTTGAGAATACTATCAGCCCTCTTTCCTTCGCTCTACCCAGCCGGAGTTACCGATGAAGAGCTTAAGTTTGACAACCAACTTATCATTTATCTAATATAGGAGAGCACCGTGAGAAGACGGAACGAGGGGCCATACGGTCTAAGTCTCTCCCCCCCAACGCAGGCATAGCTGGCAGCCGGGACCGGGTACATATCCTCAGGGCTACGGCTAATGTCCAGGACCCGGGCGGGGCGTCCTCGCGGGTTCAGGCCCTGACGCCAAGCCGGTTTAACGCCATAAAAAGAACTATCGGAGGCAGGTTGACATGCCTATCAACAAAATAGTTAATAGCTTTGATGAAGCAATCTCGGACATCCAGGATGGCGCTTCCGTCATGATAGGATATTTCGGCGGCCCCGGGGAGCCTCCCTGCTGGCTCATCAGGGCTTTAACCCGGCGGGGCACCAGGGACCTCACGCTTATCAGCAACATGACCGGCTGGGGCAGAACCCTCATACCGGTTTTTGCCCAGAAAATGAAAGACTTTATCAGGTATCCATCCTGGTGGGACGACCCGGGGCTCCTGGTTGAAAACGGTCAGATAAAAAAGGCGATTTGCTCTTGGGCGAGCGGTATGACGCCGTCCAACGTTAATGATTTTGAGAAAAGGTTCAGGGCTAAGGAGGTCGAGCTTGAGATGGTCCCTCAGGGGACCCTGGCGGAGAGGATAAGGGCTGGTAAAGCCAATATCGCGGCCTTTTACGTACCTACCGGCGTGGGGACGGTAGTCGAGGAGGGGAAAGAGGTACGGATTTTTAATGGGAAAAAGTACATCCTGGAGCATGCCTTGAGGGCCGACTTCGCCCTCATTCACGCGCACAAGGCGGATAGGTGGGGTAATCTGGTCTATCAGGGAACGTCAAGGACTTTCAATGCGACCATGGCCGGAGCAGCTACCGTTACCATCGCCGAGGTCGATGAAATTGTTGCGCTGGGAGAACTTGACCCGGAGACCATCGTGACCCCGGGCATATACGTTGACAGGGTCGTAGCCAGGCCGATAGATGAGGTACGGAGATGGTAAACAAGTTCAGAATGGATGAACAGACCATGGCTTTACGGGTGGCCAGAGAGTTTCAGGACGGCATGGTGGTGAATCTCGGGGTCGGCATAGGCACCCAGTGTATGAACTACGTTCCCGAGGGCAGGGAGGTCCTGTTTCACACCGAGAACGGAGCCCTCGGCCTCGGTCCTATCGTATCTTCTCCCGACGAAGCGGATATCAACCTTGCCAACGCCGGCGGACAGCCCGTACGGCGAATACCCGGCATGTCTTTCTTTTCGCATGATGAGGCGTTCGTGATGATAAGAGGCAAACACATCGACATGGTTGTGCTGGGGGCCATGGAGGTTTCCGAGAAGGGTGACCTCGCTAACTGGGTCTTGCCGGGCAGAGGTCTGGGGAACATCGGGGGTTCCATGGACCTGGCCCTGGGGGCTAAAAAGGTGGTAACAGTCATGACCCATACCACCAGGGATGGCAAGCCCAAGATTTTAAAGAAATGCTCCTTACCGTTAACCGCGCCGGAATGTGTTAAATTGATAGTCACTGATATTGCCGTAATCGAAGTCAGTAAAGAGGGCCTGGTCCTCAAGGAGCTAGCTCCCGGCTGGACCCCGGCGGAAATACAGGACCTCACCGAACCCAGGCTGATACTTGCTCCTGACCTGAAAGAAATAGAGTTGTGAAAGGTCAACAAATAATAGGGAGGGTAACAGGGGGGATGACGAACTACAAGAATATCGTTCTGAAGAAGGAAGAGGGAATAGCCACCCTGACTCTGAACAGGCCTGAAAAACTGAATGCCATGACATTGGGCATGGTTGACGAGATTTTGCAGGTAATCAGGGACCTGGGACAGGATAGTAGTATCAGAGCCGTAATTATGACCGGCGCCGGGCGCGGATTCTGTTCCGGTGCCGACCTCAGCTCGGACGACTTCAAAATAACCAGCCCGTCGGCTGGTCTGAAATTAATGCGGCAGGCCACGACGCTAATCATGGGTTTCAGGGAGATGCCCAAGCCGGTTATCGCCGCCGTGAATGGGCCAGCCGTCGGCGGCGGCTTAAGCCTGGCTCTCGCCTGCGATATTATCATCGCTTCGGAAAAAGCCGTGTTCGGTGCGCCATTCGTGCTGCGGGGACTTCACCCGGACTTCGGCGTGACATATTTCCTGCCCCGGGTGGTTGGCGCTGCCAAAGCCAGCGACCTTTTGCTCACCGGCAGGATGGTTGACGCTGCCGAGGCGGACAGGATGGGGCTGGTCAGCCGGGTGGTCCCGGAAGGCCAACTGGAGAGTGCCGCTAAAGAGCTCGCCAAGGTTTTAACCAGGGGGGCGCCTCTGGCTATCGGTATGACCAAAGTCTCCATCAATAAAGCGCTGACGATGGACTTGGCTACCACGCTGGAATACGAGGCCAGGGCCCAGAGCATCCTTTGCGTGTCCGAGGACTTCAACGAGGCCATGGCTGCATTTATAGAGAAGAGGGAGCCTGTCTTCAAGGGGAAGTAGTCGTCGATACATAGCGGGACAGGCAAGCCGAAAGAGCTCCAGGGCTGTCTTTAAGGTATTTCAAAGAGAGGGTCAGTCATGTCAGAAAGAGTAGCCATCGTGGGGATAGGCCAGACGGCGGGCAAGAGGCGGCGACCGGAAATCAACGAGGTGGAGCTGGTCAACGAGGCGGTCAGGGCCGCCCTCCAAGACGCTCAACTATCCATCAGGGATATCGATGCCGTCGTGGTGGGCAATATGGAGTTCTTCGAGGGCACCTTCTTTACCGACCAGTGGCTGGTCGAGGGGCTGGGCTCCTACCTGAAATCGGGGATGAGGGTAAACGCCGCCGGAGATACCGGCGCCGCTATCTTCACCACGGGTGTGGCCCACGCCGCCTCGGGCTTGTTCAACACCGTGCTCTGCGTCGGCTTCGAAAAACAGGACGAAGGCGCCTACGGCGGTATCGGGATGAGGTCGGAGGACTCCTTCTTCAACATCGCCGGGGGCTCCGGCCGGGCCATCGGCTCGATGTGGGCAATGGCGATATCGCTGCTGGGGAGGAAGTCGGTTACCGAGGAACAGGTAGCCAGGGTCCGGGTAAAAGAGGCGGAATGCGCCCGCAGAAACCCCTACGCGCATTTAAAACTGGACCTGACGGTAGACCAGGTCATGAACTCGGAGATGGTCATCGCGCCGCTGAGGTTTCTCCACATTTGCCCTACCTCCGTCTCGTCGTGCGCGGTGATAGTAGCCCCGGAACAGAGGGCCAAAAAGATAACCGGGAAGCCGGTGTGGGTCAAGGACTACGAGTGCGTCCACGGCGGGATACAGCCGAGGATGGGAGAACCCTGGCTCTGCGCGGGCCTGGTCTACCCCACGGGACCGCAGTTCCGCTGGGGGGTGGAGCGCTGCGCCGAGAGGCTGTAC
>JBDRFW010000061.1:0-5398 GCA_043818415.1 Chloroflexota bacterium
AGCCGAAAAGGAGGGTAGAGCGGCGAAAAAAGTTAAGCAAATTGTTAAGCAAAAATCTGATTTACGTGGCGTCCCTGGAGGGATTCGAACCCACGACCCGCTGCTTAGAAGGCAGCCGCTCTATCCTCTGAGCTACAGGGACGGGCCCTGTTTTCATAATGTAGCACGGATGAACAGACACGGTCAATACGCCTGTTTCTGGGGTGCTGAAAGGTCCGGATTCATATGAAAGTGGAATATTTCATTCTGATTACTATTGCCATAGTATTTATCGATTTACTGATTATCTGGTTTAAAAAAGAGGTATCAAAGGTACAACACAGCGACGGCGCCAGGCGGCGTACCCCCCGGGGGAAAAAGCATTAAAGTCACCGGAATACATTCTCTCACGGACTAAGCGCTTTTCGCATGCTTGACGTGCCGGTAGATATAGAAGGCTATCAGGGCGATTATCAGCGCGATGAAGAGCGGGTCAAAGGGACGCATCATGTCGCGCAGTTTCTCCCAGTGCTCACCGAGCCGGTAGCCGCCGTAGGCCAGCCCGGCGCTCCAGATGAATGACCCGATGAAGGTATAGACCAGGAACCGGACAACGTTCATCCGGGCGATACCGGCGGGCAGGCTGATATAGGTCCGCACCACCGGGAGAAGTCGGGACACGAAGACCGTCCAGCTGCCGCTCCGGGAAAACCAGCGGTCCGCCAGGTCGAGGTCGCGCCGGGATATCAGGATATAGCGCCCGTACCGGTCCAGCAGGGGACGCCCCGCCCACATTCCCACCACGTAAGCGATGATGGAGCCGATGGTGTTGCCCAGTGCTCCGTAGGCGCCGGCCGCCAGGACATGGGTTACCGGCAGGCCTTGCTCCCTGATGAGCATCCAGCCGGCCAGGGGCATGATCAGCTCGCTGGGCAGGGGGATGCAGGCGCTCTCTATCGCCATCAGGGCCACGACTCCCGGCCACTGCAGCAGGTTGTAAGTGGCCGCAATGAAGTCGAAAATTTGCTGTTCCAGGAATCCCACGCTGCGAGTGTAGCAGTTAAGCGCCCACAGCGTCAAGCTGGGCTGCTTGACAATCCTTCGTCTTCATTGATAGTATGGAAACTGGTTACCTATACTGTATAATAGCATTATGCCGAGATTGCTGGACAAAATCGATAGTCCCGCCGATTTGAAAGGATTATCGCTGGCGGCGCTGGAAGAACTGGCGGCCGAGCTCCGGGATGAAATCATCACCACGGTAACCACCACCGGCGGACACCTGGCATCCAACCTCGGCGTGGTGGAACTCACCATCGCCCTCCACCGTGTCTTCGATAGTCCCCGTGACAAGATTATCTGGGACGTGGGGCACCAGAGCTACGTGCACAAGCTGCTCACCGGTCGCCGCCGGGAGTTCGGCACCCTGCGCCAGTACGGCGGCATCTCCGGCTTTACCTGCCGCGACGAGAGCGAGCACGACTCCTTCGGGGCCGGCCACGCCAGCACGTCGATTTCGGCGGCCCTGGGCATGGCCATCGCCCGCGACCTCGCCGGGGACGATTATAAGGTGGTGGCCGTCATCGGCGACGGCGCTATTACCGCCGGCATGGCCTTCGAGGCGCTCAACCAGGCCGGCCACCTCGGCTCGAAGCTTATCGTCGTGCTCAATGACAACGGCATGTCCATATCGCCCACCGTGGGCGCCCTGGCCAAGTTGCTCAGCCGGGTCCGCTTCGACCAGCACTACCGGCAGGCCAAGAAAAAGGGCCAGCAGATAATCACCTCGCTGCCCCTGGGCAAAAAGCTCTGGAACCTCAGCGAAGAGATCAAGGGGAGGTTCAAGGGCTTTCTCATGCCCATGGCGATATGGGAAGCCCTCGGCATTACCTATGTCGGCCCCATCGACGGGCATAATATCCACGACCTCGAGACGGTCCTCAAGCAGGTAAGAGACTCGGCCACCAAGCCGGCCCTGGTGCACGTCATCACCACCAAGGGCAAGGGGCACACCCCGGCGGAGAGCGACGCCGTCTATTTCCACGGCGTTCCGGCCCGGGGCGGCGGCGAGAATACGGTGCCCAGCTACAGCGAGGTCTTCGCCCAGACGATGCTGCGGCTGGCCCGCGAGGAGCCCCGGCTGGTGGTGGTAACGCCCGCCATGCCCGAGGGCAACTGCCTGAGCATCGTGGCGGCGGAGTTCCCCGGGCGCGTCTTCGACGTCGGCATCGCCGAACAGCACGCCGTTACCTTCGCCGCGGGCATGGCCGCCCAGGGCTATATACCGGTCGTGGCTATCTACTCGACCTTCCTGCAGCGCGCCTTCGACCAGATTATCCACGATGTCTGCCTTCAGAACCTGCCCGTCGTCTTCGCTATCGACCGCGGCGGCATCGTCGGCGACGACGGCAAGACGCACCAGGGCACCTTCGATATTTCCTACCTTACCCTGATTCCCGACCTTACCGTGGCCTCCCCCAAAGATGAAAACGAGCTCCAGCACCTGCTTTACACGGCGGTCAGGGCGGGGCGTCCCATGGCGGTGAGGTACCCCCGCAGCGCCGGACTCGGCGTCAAGCTGGATACCGTCCTGCACGAGATACCGCTGGGCCAGGCGGAGATGGTCAGATACGGTGATGATGTGGCCATCCTGGCCCTGGGCGCCTCGGTGGCGCCGGCCGTAGCCGCAGCGGAGAAGCTGGCCCAGAAGGGCATCGGGGTGGCGGTGGTCAACGCCCGCTTCGCCAAGCCGCTGGACGCTTCACTCATCAACGACCTCGCCGGCAAAGTAAAATGTATCGTTACCGTCGAGGAGAACGTGCTCAACGGCGGCTTCGGCAGCGGCGTCAACCGGCTGCTCCAGGAGTCCGGGCACTGCGACCTGACCGTGAAGAACATCGGCATCCCCGACGAGTTCGTCGAGCACGGCACCCAGGCGGTACTGCGTGCCAAGTACGGCCTTGATGCCGACGGCATCGTGCGGCACGTCCTGGAGCTTTTCCCGGAGGGCCGGGGCGGCTTTTCCCTGAAGTCCAAGAACGGGGCCAGGACCACCTGAAACTTACCGAATTTACGCCGCCCGCGGCAGGGTAGGGGAGAAGAGATGATATTGAAAAGGAAGTTCATTTCCCATCCGCCGGTGCGGGTTGATAAATTCGTACCTGTCAAAAGCGGTGTTGCGGTATCAGGCGTCCGGGCGGGCGACCTGATATTTCTTTTCTAAGTCTGAAAATTTCAGGAGCGCGGCATGAACAAGATGACCGTCAGGGACATTGAAGTTACCGGGAAAAGGGTCCTGGTCCGGGTGGACTTTAACGTCCCTATGGACGCCAGGACGGGTGCCATCACCGATGACAGCCGTATCCGGGCGGCCCTGCCCACCATCAAGTACCTCACCGAGCGTAATGCCAGAGTCATCCTGATTTCTCACCTGGGCCGGCCCAAGGGCAAGGTGGTCGACTCCCTGCGGCTGACGCCGGTGGCGCAGCGCCTCTCCCAGATTCTCGGGCAGCAGGTTGGCGTGGCCGTCAACTGCATCGGGCCGGAGGTGGAGAAGTCGGTGGAGACCCTGAAAGCCGGAGACGTCCTGCTACTGGAAAACCTCCGCTTCCACTCGGACGAGGAGACCGCAGCCCCGTGTTCGCCCGGGCCCTGGCGCGCCTGGGCGATGTTTTCGTCAATGACGCCTTCGGCACGTCGCACCGGGCACACGCCTCGATAGCCGGCATCGCCCAGTACCTGCCGGCCGTGGCCGGGCTGCTGCTGGAGAAGGAAATCAATACCCTGGGCGGACTCCTCGAGAACCCCGTCCACCCCTTCACCTCCATCTTCGGCGGGGCCAAGGTCAGCGACAAGGTAGGCATGCTGCAGAATATCATGGGCAAGGTGGACTGCCTGCTCATCGGCGGGGGTATGGCGGCCACCTTTTTAAAGGCGAAGTCCTACCAGGTCGGCACCTCGCTGATTGAGGCCGACTGCGTGGGGACGGCGGCGAGGCTGATTGAGATGGCGGAGAAGAGCGGCGCCAGGTTCCTCCTGCCGGTTGACGTGGTGGTGGCCGACGATATTTCCGATTCGGCCAAAGGAGAGGTGGTCGACGTTAACGCCGTTCCGCCGGATAAAAAGATAGCGGACATTGGCCCCAAGACGGTAGAAATGTTCCGCCGGGAGTTAAAAAACAGCAAGACAATATTCTGGAACGGCCCGGTCGGCGTGGCGGAGATACTCCAGTTCGCCGCGGGGACCGAGGAACTGGCCAGGCTTCTCCCCGAGCTCAAAGCCACCACAATCGTCGGGGGGGGCTCCACGGCGGAGGTCATCGACGCCCTGGGGCTGGCCGATAAGGTTACCTTCGTGTCCACCGGCGGCGGCGCCTCGCTCAAGTTCCTGGGCGGGGAGGAGCTGCCGGGCGTGGTAGCACTCATGGATAAACCCGCGTCCTGAGGAAAGATAAAAGTACATGTTAGAGCTGGAACTGCTTAAGGAAATTTCCCGGCCTTCACCGAGCAAGATTGTGCTGGTGGTAATTGACGGCCTCGGCGGGCTGCCCGACCCAGGAACCGGCAAGACGGAGCTGGAGACGGCCCGACTCCCCAATCTCGATGCCCTGACCGCCGGCGGGATATGCGGCCTGGCCGACCCTGTAGCCCCGGGTATAACACCCGGGAGCGGCCCGGGGCACCTGGGGCTGTTCGGGTACGACCCCGTCGATTGCAATATCGGCCGGGGCGCCCTGGAAGCCGTCGGCATCGATGTCGAGCTCAAGGCCGGTGATGTGGCCGCCCGCGGCAACTTCTGCACCGTCGATGATAAGGGCAGCATCACCGACCGCCGGGCGGGGCGCATCTCCAACGATAAGTGCGCCGAGTTGAGCAAATTGCTCGACGGCATGACCATCGATGGTGTTAAGGTCCTGGTCTATCCGGTGCGGGAGCACCGCTTCGTGGTCATCTTTCGCGGTGATGGTCTGGCCGATGACCTTACCGAGTCCGACCCCTCGCAGACGGGCGTGGCCCCGCTGGATATCAAGGCGCTGAGTCCCAAAGCCGCCAAACTGGCCGGGGTCGCCGGTAAATTCATCGCCAGGGCCGGGGAGATGCTGGCCGGGCACCACCCGGCCAATATGGTCCTGCTGCGCGGCTTCGCCAGGAGGCCCCACATCCCCTCCATGCAGGAAATCTACAAGCTGGACCCCCTGGCCATCGCCGTTTATCCCATGTACCGCGGGCTGGCCCGGCTGGTGGGTATGAAAATAGCTCGAACGGGGACGACCCTCGAGGACGAGTTCGCCACCCTGAAGGAGAACTACGGCCGCCACGACTTTCTTTTCCTGCATATCAAGTGGACGGACAGCGCCGGTGAAGACGGCGACTTCGCCCGCAAGGTGAAGGTCCTGGAGGAGATTGACGCGGTTTTGCCC